>JAKAEF010000040.1 GCA_021820025.1 bacterium
CCCAAAAACGATGTGTCCCATGAATATCTGTCTCGTCGCTTCTATGCCCTTTTGGACAATTAATATCCATCTGAAAAAGTATTCCTTGTTTAAGTAACCAAACAATAAACTTTGCAGCATTTTGGGAATCTTTGGGAAGGCAAATTCCTCTCCAATGAGAAGCGGCAGGTACAATTGTATCTTTTGGAATTAACGGAATATTATGAAGAGAAGCATGCTCTAAATATGTTTGTTCTTTTTCTGTCGGAATTAGGTGGTGACGCTTTAGAAAGTATAGGTTGTCGCGCTCTTGCCGGCCCACAGGCTCTGTAAATAAAAGAATTGACCCACCAATATAGTTTGGACATAAAAGTGCTTTAAAAGCCTGTTCTGAGGGCTTTGTGACCTCTAAAGAAATGTTCTCCTCTTGGTATGTTTTCTCATATGCTGAAACGACTTCCCTATCTGTATTTGAAATATGCAAATCTGCCAGATGCTCTTTTGAAGCTGTTTCTAAAAATTTTTTTGTGTATGGAGCATTTTTCCCAATAATATGGAACGAAAAACGGTCTGTATATGCATGGAGATGTTGCATAAGAGACTGATAATACCGCATACCAACAGCTGCTCCAGAAAGCGGTATTGCAACATGAATTTTTGCCTTTGCTTTTGGATCAAGTTGGCCAATTCTTTTTTTATATTTTTCCTCTGACAATTCTTTACTTAACATTGGACTTACCGGATAGCTATTTACCACCATTTTTACCAAAGGTAAATGGAATTTTCTGGCATACGAAAGTAAATTTTCTGCAGTCCTCATGCTGGGAGCAAAAATAACATTCGCACCAGGAACATACCAAATATACTGCGGGCTATCATCTGTTATCTGCACAGCTAAAATAATCTTAATATTTTTTTCTTTCATAATACGATTTTTAATTTTGGCAAGTTGATGAGCAAGGCCAAAATGAGTTGCAACAATAAGCATTGTCTTTGGTGTATCTATTCTTTGATCTAAAATAGTAACTAATTGTCTATACAATAACTCCGCATGATTGTTCATATATCTTCTATAAAAATAGGTAAACAGTTCTTCACCTAATCCATACTCAAAACCTAACATAAGCAGTCGGGTTAACGGATGAATGCTTGCAATTCGATACAGAGTAGTAAGTGAGGTATCCTGTGCACCCAAAAGGATTGGTGTTATTTCAGTAGGCAACCCATGCGCAAGGGCATCAGTCACCCGTAAATGTCCCAATCCAAACGGAGAATATGCCAAAACCAAAACAAGCGATTTATCTTTAAAGGCAGATAAAGACATACTCTTAGTGTACGAAACAACAACTTTGACCGCAAGAGAATATGCATGCTCCTCTTACGCTTTTATTACTTATTTCTTATATACTCTCGCACATGAATCTTTATAAAGTAAGCTATGACAGTGCCGGTTGATGCCAGATCCACAACGCAAGCAACTATCGCAGAACGAGCTTTGGCAAAAGCACGTAAAAAGATATCATAAGTATACTTTCTGTAACAAAAAACACTCCCTTTTGGGGAGTGTTTTTGTTTGTGTCATCCTGGTATATCCACAATCGTGGATTCCAGGTGTGATTCTGGACAAGCCAGAATGACACAGGGTATTAGCCTCGCTTTGATCTAAAGCAATCTCGGCATAATACTGGTCTATCACCTTTTGGTTGGAATGGTACTGTGTCTTTTTTGCCACAGTTAGAACAAGTTATCTCGAAAGATTGTCTTTGTCCTCCACCAAATCCACCTCGTCCATGAGAATCACCCATTCGGGATTTTTTTGCTGCTCGACATTCTGCACATCGAACTGGTGCATTTTGAAATCCTTTAGATGCGTAAAACTCTTGTTCTGAAGCGGTCCAAACAAATGGTTTGCCACAATCGCGGCAAGTTAATGTTTGATCTTGAAAATTTGCCATTTTAGTATTCACCTCCTCTTTTTATCGCTTTCCCCTTGATTCCTTTTTCTCATAAAGAGAAGGTGACCTTGGAGTTAATTGACTATCATATAGTATAGGGTAAATGGAGTGAAATAGCAAGTTTTTCTATAGACAGAGAGCGTGGATTGGCTGGCCAAGCATGGATTTTGAGATGTGGACCATAGGAGAATCGAACTCCTGTCCCCGCAATGCGAATGCGATGCATTACCACTATGCTAATGGCCCAGGATTCATGTGGACCCGATGGGATTTGAACCCACCACCTTTTCTATGCCATAGAAACGCTCTAGCCAAATGAGCTACGGGCCCGATTTTCTCAAGTATAAGCTATTTTGAGGCTAGTAGCAATATTTTAGTGAACAAAAATTGCTGGATTAATGGTTATATCATTCTTTCTGATTTCAAAATGGACATGAGGGCCTGTTGTTCTTCCGGTTAATCCAATAAATCCAACCACTGTCTGTCCTCCAACAACAGATTCACCAACATGAACATTTACAGCTTCCATATGAGCATACAAACTACTATAGCCGTCTCCGTGATCAACCATAACAAATGTTCCATAGCCGGTATTCCACCCTCCAACAACAACTTTGGAAACAACACCATCCTTGGTTGCCTTAATTGGTGTACCAACCGGCGCAGCCAAATCATATGCCATGTGATACCAGATTGGATATTGGGTAATAACGCCATAAATTGGCCAATTCCATCCACCCGATGGCGCAACATTGGTTGGAATTTGAGCCAAATATACTTGTTTTGCAGGTGCTTCTGTTGGCGGAACCCCATTTGGAACAACCAGCATTTGTCCAACCACCAAAGAAAAGGTTTCAGGGTTTGCATAATCATTAAATGGATAGTTAACAATGTTTTGAGCATCAACACCATATTTTTTTGCAATTGAGTAAACCGTATCCCCCGATTGCACCTTATATGCAATACCTGTTACCGGAAGAATTTCAAGCGTATCTCCTTCATTTAAGGTATTTGAAGTTAAATCATTTTGCCATTTTATGGTATCTGTAGAAATGCCAAATTTTTCTGCAATAGATGAAATGGTATCTCCTCTTTGTACGGTATAGGTAATAATTCTATCTCGAGGTTTTTGCGAGACATCTGTTTGAAAGATATTATTGTCAACCGATATTGGCTGTTCTCCAGAGTGCGTAGTTGGCAACTGATTGATAGCAGAATTTGTTGAGGCAAAAATTGGATAAGTGTCTGCAATAAAAGGTCCAACCAATACCCCTACTGCCAATACCCCCATTGTAGCAACATGTAAAAAAGGCCTGTTATATCGGCCTCGTTTCATAAGTAAAAATTTAACTAAAAAGTCTTTTTGGTTTTCAAACCAGGTAAACCCGCGAGTGAGTTTTTTCTTAAAATAAAACCACAAATAATCTGCAAATAAATGCAGGTCATGATTTCTTTTTTGAATAAATACCTGAGCACCTTTAAAAATATGCATACACCATCTTGGAGGTATAAACGATGGTACCAGAGATGGTTTAACAAGTCAAACTAATCTCACTTTTATGCACCAAAGGAAACCATACTAAATTGTGGGAAAAAATCTTGTGTTTCAGGAGTAAATGGTGCACTTGCAACATACTGAGTTGTAGATTCATTCCCATAATAAGCTCTTAACGCATCTAATTGCAGTTCTCTTTTATAATTTTTTGGGAGATCATAGTCATTTACTTGTACAGAGTATACCTGGTTCCAAGGCATACGAGGATCTTTTTGAAATTGCGGTAATACAGCTGCAGTTCTCATTGAAAATAATTTAAAATTTCCTAATCGAGCTTGCTGAAGCATAAGAAGTCTATATGCTCTTTTTTTAATTTCATCTTGAACATCATAAAGTAACTCTCTTCTATTTCTATGTACTCTTCTAAAAAGTTCTTCATGCACAGGATGTGCAATCTCATAAAATACTTCTGCAGCCTGTCCATGTTCAATTCTGTATAAAGCCTCGCCTGTGTCTACTATAGACATAGCAACTCGATATTGACTATGGAGTAATGCTTTATTCCCCGTAAATAATATCTTCATTACATCTCTAGCTTCTTGAAACCTGTGTTGGTCAACCAGTGCCTCAATAACCCAATCTGCAGCATGAGCAACAGACACTGCTCCCCTATAGGTATCTGGATCAAATCTTCCAGCATTTCTCATAAAGGAAGCTGCTTCATCTACCATACCCTGCCCTACGTACATTCGTACTAAATCAGCAACCAAACCCCCAACTTCTCTTTGGTAATCTTCTGCATGCATTCTCCCACCTGCTCTGGAGCTACGATCTACTTCTATGGCATGTAAACTCATATCAACTTGTACAGGATAATTTGGAGATTCCCCTAATTGCATTGCATTTGTTACAGCTCTTCTAACCTGTGCTGCATATGGAGTTAAATATGCGCGAACATCTTGTCCGCTTGCTGCAATAATTGGAGTAAGCAAAATACCAAGAGATGCCCTTGCAATCGGCCTATGCAATTCTTCTGTTCTATCTACTATAAACTTTTGCATATCCTGCAATAATCCCATTACAGCACCATGCAAACCTGCTTTTTCTAAAGCATTTGCTATTGCCGCTACTGGAGCAATCACTCGTTCTACTTCCCCTGTTTTGATTAATACTTTTGCAAAAGGGATCATATTTTCAGCAAGATTAATCATCATGCGTTGATTGTTTGTTCTTTGAGCAAATTCAGCTAATGTTAAAAGGGCTGTTAATTTTCTCATATCATGTGGGCGAAAAATTTGATCTAATGTTTTTGCATCTTTTCCAATATTAGATGGTATTTCTGAAGCCATTTGTAAAACTTCTGTTTGGGGAAACTGTTCCTGTACTACAGCATCTTGTCCTGCATTATGTGCAGATTCTGCAACATGAGCCCATGCAGTGATTGCTTCGGGACTGTTGCCTAAAAATCGCACAAAACCGAATGCTTCACTATACTTTCCTGCAGACGCAGCACTTGCTGCAATAGTATTAACGCCTTCAACTAAAGCACTTGTTTTAACTTGCCTTCCAATTATTTGATCTAAAAGTTCTCTTGCTTGATCAAATTCGCCAAGCATACCGTATAATCCTGCAACCCGTAATAAAATAGAACTTTCTGAAGCTACGTAATTATTGTCTGAAATTGTTTCTCCTAAGTTATGTGTTGCGGCAAATGTTGTCATTCTTCTGGTTACAGCAAGTACTGTTGTTGCAACATGAGAAAGTGCTTCTCTATCCTGCAGACCAACAGCTTGTGCATATGTTATAAGCTCATTAGACAAATTAAAGATTCTTCGTGATTGACCTAAAAATTGACCTCTTTCTGAAGATAATTGTACTGTTGGAAGCTCACGTAATCCTGGCCCTATGATACGATCTAAAAACACTGCCCCAGGATTAGCTGCTCTTTCTGGATTTATAGCTCCTCTATCAACTGACATAGATAAAAATTATAGGATAAATTTACTAGCAGGTCAAGAGTTAAGATTTGCCGAGGTTTTTAAGAAAATCTTCATTGGTTTCTGTTCTCTCCAATTGTTGAATCATAATGTCTGTTCTTTCATCGTCATTTAACATATCAATCATGCGTCTCATGGTGTTAATTTTTCTCATATCCTCTGGGGTAAAGAGCATATGTTCTTGGCGAGTACCTGAACGAGAAATATTAATTGCTGGGAAAATACGTCTTTCTGCTAATTTTCTGTCTAAATGAAGTTCCATGTTACCTGTTCCTTTAAATTCTTCGTAAATTAAGTCATCCATTCTTGAGTTTGTGTCAACCAAAGCTGTTGCTAAAATAGTTAAACTTCCACCTTCTTGGCAATTTCTTGCTGCACCAAAGAATTTCTTTGCTGGCCATAACGCTGCTGGATCAAATCCTCCTGACAAAGTTCTTCCAGATGGTGCAACAGATAAATTGTAAGCTCTTGCCAATCTGGTAATAGAATCTAAAAGAATAATAACGTCAATTCCCATTTCAACCAATCGCTTTGCTCTTTCTAAGGTAATCTCTGCGACTCTGGTTTGGAATTCTGGTGCTTCATCAAAGTTAGAGGCAATAACATCGCCTTTAACAGACATACTTATATCTGTCACTTCTTCTGGTCTTTCTCCAATTAATGCTGCCATTAAATGTGCTTTTGGGAAATTAGCCGTAATTCCGGCTGCAATTTCTTTAAGAATGGTTGTTTTTCCAGCCTTTGGTGGAGATACAATCATACCTCTTTGTCCAAAGCCAATTGGAGCTACCAAATCAATCATTCTAGCTGAGAGTGGATATTTGCCTGTGGTAAGGGTAACCTGCTTTTTTGGATAGATTGGTGTTAAATCGTCAAAATGAGGTCGTCTCATGGACTCCTCTGCTGCAACATCGTTTACTTTTTCTACTTTAAGAAGTCCATAATATCGTTCATTATCTTTTGGTGGTCTAGCTACTCCTGCTACTTTGTCTCCCGGTCGAAGCAAAAATCGTCGAATTTGAGATTGAGAAATATAGACATCGCGGCTAGACGGAATAAACTTTGGTCGCAAAAAACCATGACCTTCTGGTTGAATATCTAATATGCCGGAAACTTCTTCTGTTGGACCTTGATGTGTTGGAGGTAAATCATTATTGTTTTGGAATCTATTGTACATTGGCCTTGGTGCAGGCGCTGTTGGTGCCTGAACAGGAGCTTGAACTGGTGTCTCTGCTACCACAGCAGGCTCAGAAGCTGCTTTTGGAGCTTCTTCAACTGGTTTTGCTGCCGGTTGTGTACCGACAAGATCAGATGCTGTTGTTGATTTTTTTACTGGCATAGGAAAATTACTTCTTAATAATGATTAAAGGGATAAGTTTCATGTGTTACGTGTAAAAAAGCGCTGAAGATCGTGTTTCCAGAATGTATTACACCATATATTCATGGCCTTGTCAATAGCAAAAATCAGGCATTCTCTCATCCTAGATGAATTACTACATAAGCAAAAAGGTCGCCTGGCTAAGGCTTGAAATACCCACTACAGGGTGTTATAATAGGTTTTATGATGCGAAAAGCAGCCGTTGGCTTCTTAGCTTTGGTAGCTTTTTTTCTCCTGCCTCTTAATCAGGCATTGGCTCTTACTGCAAATATGGGCAGCCTCGCAATAAGTAAAACTGTTTTAAATCCCCAAACAAATACCTATGTGAATAATCTTGGTTTAAATGACCCTATGTATCACCCAGGAGACACAGTAACATTTCATATAACTATTGCAAATCTTGGCAAAAGTACCATAAATCAAGCCGTAATTAAAGATAGTATGCCTGATTATATGACCTTTACTGCAGGACCAGGAGATTTTAACGCACAAAATAAAACACTTTCTTTCTTTGTTTACAACATAAAACCTGGCACAACTCAGCAATTTGCTGTTTCTGCAAAAGTAAATGACGTTACTTCCCTTCCAACAAATCAAACAATTACCTGTGTTGCAAATAAAGTAGATATGGCTGCAAGCAATAATGAAAATGCTCAGGATAGTGCGTCATTTTGTATTCAAAAAACCTATGCTCCTGTACAAACAACAACAACACCAGACACCGGCCCTGAGGCCTTTTCTTACCTCGCTATTGTTGCCAGTGCATTAGGCGGATTTGGAATAAAAAAATTTGCAAAAAAAGCCTAAAATGAGGCTAGAATTTGACAGCAAGTAGGCTCTCTGGTATGCTTTCATGCATGCAATAAATCTTCTGCCCTCCAAAGCCTTCAATAGGAATAATTAGGTGCATATTTATGAAATCAAAACAATCATTATTACCACTTATTTCTGTTATTTTACCTGTAAGTAATACAGCTTCTTTTCTTCCAACCTGTTTAGAAAGTCTCTTAACCCAAAATTATAAAAATATAGAAATTATTGCCATTGATGATAATTCAGCCGATATTTCTTTTGCCATTGCAAAGAGTTACAAGAAAAACGACAAACGTATCAAACTATTTCGTAATGTAAAGAAATATGGCTTATCAATTACATTAAACCGCTGTATAAGACGTGCAAAAGGAAAATTTTTAGTTTTTATGGATCCTCGGGATATGGTGACAAAAAACAAATTTCAGAAACAATTGCAGTATTTACAAAAAAATCCAAAAACAGTAGCTGTTGGCACACAATGCATTTATTTAAATGAAGAAAATAAGCGTATTGGGAAAAGCAATTACCCATCACTCCATGAGCATATATCTCAATCCCCGCTTCACGGAGTATCTATGCTTTTTGAAGGAGTTATGATTAATAGATATAAAATTCCAAAAGATCTTTTGTATTTCCCAACTACTAAGCATTCATTCTTGTATTCTGATATGGCTGTTAAGCTTATTCAGTTTGGAGAAATTATTAATCTTCCCGAATTCCTCCATTTCCACAGAAAACATTCCGCAATAACACTTGCAACAACAACCAAACACGCATATTCACTCATGAAACTCTGGCTCTCTTCAAAGTTTGATTACGAAATAGAAGCTCTTTCTTTAAAAAACCTTTTTGCTGGATTTTTTAAGGCCAATGCAGGCACAACAACACAATAGATTTATTCTTATTAGTTGAAATTTTGCCTATATCCACAAGCCAAACCACAATTTTTATTATATTTTGGCCACAGTACCTAGAATATGCCGGCCTTGCCCTGCTTGTACTATTTAGCCTCATTTTAGGCTTCAAAAGAAAAAAGTAAGAGTTTATCCACAACAGAGTAATTTTATTCACTCTAAGTTATCCAAAAGTTATCCACATTTTTTTGCATAAAAAAATTAGCTTACAAAATCAATCTAAATTGTATTTTAAAAACT
>JAKAEF010000041.1 GCA_021820025.1 bacterium
GGCTATGAGGCTGTTCCAATACTTCCCTGTGATCTTACCTCAAAGCTAATTCGTGGCTGTTCTGTGGATTGGAAACCATTTCCAAATATACTCTTCGATCTGGTTCCAACTTTTTTCGGATATGTCCACTCGAGGCTAAAGTTTTTCTATTTCTCTAATCCTCCCATATTGTTGAGGCTAAAAACGGTTCAAGTTCTTAATTCCCTGTTGCAATAAGCATACCTTATTTTTTTATAATTTGTTTTGAAAATCTAACGGATAATACAAAAGAAAAAAATAAGCTTAATTATTAGGTTGTTCTTCGTGCAAGATCAATCTATCTAACTGATCTTCAATATCTTGCATCATTTGTTTTCTTTCTCTAAATTTTTGCAAATTTTCTGCGTATGGATAATTTTCTATTACTTCTTCATATAGCATTCTTGCCCTTTGTGCAGCCTTTCTTATTTGACCCAAATTGTAAACTGCATCTGGACGATTCTGCCAAGCAGATTCATCTCTAGGAAATAAATTTTCATCAACAAATCCAGCTCCATACACATCTCCCCAAAAACCTCGAGCGATATTATCAGTCCCATGCTCTCCATGAGTAATAAATTCATCTGCAATTCTTCTTGCTTCTAGAATAGCGTCAACTTCTACTTGTTCAAATGGTACAGCAATTTCCCTTCTTACAACTGATTCATCAACTAATTCTTCAATTGTAACTCTACCCCACATCGATCTTGGAGGATCTGCTTCTAAAGACATATGATTGCCCGCTTCAGGTGCTGTTGAGGCAATAATTTGTTGAGCATTGTCGAGTAATTGTCTTGTTCGAGCAACAATATCCTCAACTTGTTCAGGATCTTGAATATTCCCATGATTATCATAGGTAGGTTGTGTAACTTGCCAATTCCCATCAATTAATTCCATAAAAACTGTTCTTCTTCTTGCAGAGGGATTTGCTGCAATGTCTGCAATCTCAACTCTTACAGCTGATGGAGTTTCAGCAATTTGTTGCCCCATGGTTTCTGCATGTGAAACAGCATATTGTGCGATTACTGTAATAGATCCTTGACCATCTGGTCCTGATATCGTGCGAACAGCTGCATTTCTGTCACGATTCCAATCTGATGAAAAAGTATAGCCTTGAATTGTCAAAGGATCTCCTGGAGTTAAGTTTGCTGGAACAAGACGCATTCCTTCCATTTTTTGAAAATTTGGTGTCGCAACCAGAGAATTTATTTGTCCAACAACATTTCCAGTAGCAATAGGTGCTTCCGCAGAAATAGGAGTTGGACTTAGTGGTTCATGTCCTCTAGTCATAATGATACGAATCATATATAAATAGGATAAGTATGTCAATAGTTCTAATACCAACCTGTGATATCTTATGAAGCTACTTTGAGGCTATTTTGTAGAATCGGAAACCATTTCCAAATATACTCTTCGATCTGGTTCCAACTTTTTTCGGCAATGTCCACATTTAGGTTTTTTGAATTTACAGGACTATTCAATTACTTCTCTTAATTTTTCTCCGGCAGAAATAATGAGTTCTTCAACTGTATCCTGATGCAGATTTAATTGGAGCGCAATTTGAATAACTTGCTCTCCTTGAAGAATTAATTGAATAACTCTTTGTTCATCGGCAGAACAAACTGAAAGATTATATTCAACCTCTGCAAGTGTAATAGCATCAGATTCTTGCCTTTCGTCTGCAATTCTAGATCCAATTGTTGCTGAGTCACTTTCTTCGGGATTAAGAGGCAATTCTAAAGAAATACCTTGTAAACTAAGGTCATGCCTTGTTTCTCTTAGTGCATTTTCTAATAAGCCTGGCAATGTCTTTTCAAATTGAGTGCTGTTTTCATAGTTGGATATTGCATGAAATAAGGTTAAGACCCCTGTTTGTAAGAGCTCCTCAAATGGAGTTGTTGCATTTGTTTTTCGTATCCACGATTCAACAAATTTTTTTACATAAGGTAATTTTGTATAAAACAATACTTGATGTATTTCTGGTTTACAATCCTCTTCCAATGCGATGTAGCATCTGAGTAATGCTTCATTTTTGGGGAAATCTGGTAATTTTTTGACTTCCTGCCAGAATTGAGAGTAATATAATTCAGCATTCGTAGGATCTGTTTCTGCAAAGTCTATAAATCGATATAGCAATTCCATTTGTTGCAAACTCAAATTTGGATAGTTTTGATCAAGCCTTGCATATTCTTGTACGGCGGTTATGGCAACAACATCTCTCATTCTCCTTCGCGTTTCTGCCAAGACTCTTTTTGCTCTTCGAATATTTTCTCTCATTGATAAGCGTTGTAGTCTTTCTTGATTTTTTCTTTCTCTTCTTTCTTGTGCTAAGAATTTATTAATCTGATTTCTTCTTTGTTTTTCTGATAAAATTCTCCATCTAAATGTGTCATTTACTTCTATGCGATCAACGTAATGTTCTTTTTCAAGTCTGATTAAGTATTTCCCCATTCCACTTTCTGTAATTCCACATATGGATGCTAAATATCTAGCGGTAGCTCGAGGTTCTCTTCTTAAGAAAAACAAAATTTGTCCTCTTCTTTGTTCCCACGAAATTTCCTTATCTTTCATGTTAGCTAGTACGACAGAAACAATCTGAGGTAAAGCTAATGGATTATTTGATGGCTTAGATGGTTCTGACAATGCTTTGAAAAATGCTTGCAACATCAGTCTTTGTGTATCCGAGAGTTTGATTTGAGCTTCTTTTGTTCCGCTTTGTGTAAAGTATCTTCCTACCCCACGGTGGAGTACTTTTTGAAGTGTTTCCTCATTGATTCCTGGAACTGTTCTTCTAAGTTTTTCAGCTAACTCTGAGGTTGTAAAAAACTTACCTGGATGTCTTTTAAGAAAAAAATAAACAGCGTCAGTTATTGGACTATGTTTCGCAATTGAGGTTGCATCAGGTGATATTGCATATCGGATATTATTTTGATGCGCTTCATATCCGACGTACTCAATAATTCCTAGATCATGCAAACTGATACATCTTTCTCTTATAAATTTAGGACTTAATTCGGGACGTACTGCTTGCATAATTTGAGCAACTGTTAATGGAGAGGAAGATATGCTAGCAAGTTGCATTATGACCCAATCAACCATATTAGCTTCTGTAGCTCCCTCAGTAGTCTTTTGCCCAAAAATGTCGACAAGAGATACTCCTGAAAAATGATTGTCTAAATTGCCTATTTGATCAACAATATTTTGTGTAAGTGTTTGGACGTAGTCAACTTGTTCATCATTTATTTGTAATAAGTCAGGTTTTACTATTGCTCCTCTTTTTGCACCTGTTTGGTGGGTAACTGTTATTAAACCTTGACCTTCCCATTGTCCTTGATAGGTCCTTCGTAATCGGCTACTTATATTACCTATTTGCTCATCAGTTACCCCATTATCTAATAGCTTTGTTCGCAAATTTCCTGTTTGATGAAGTCTCACAGCTTCTGAAATTGGCATTAATTCTAGTGCAAAAACAATTCTTGTTGCATCTGGTAAGCTAATGGGCTGTCTTATCTGTGCTAATACAGCCATTGTTAATAAACTTTCTTCAGAGCCAATTATTGACCTATATAATCTATATTGTCTATACAGTTCCGAAGAAGTATTTAGTTCAATTCTAGGGCCTGATCGTAATGCTTCTATAGATATAGACATGCCCTGTAGTATATCATTTTTACTTGCTTAAGTCTACTCTTGTAAGGTTGTAAAAGAGGTCAAAGTCCTATAGTGGTATTGACTTCTTCACTCCCTTCTAGTATAATTGTCTATAGCAGATTGAAGAAATACATCTGCTTAATAGTAGACAATTTTGATTAGTTAAGTTAAAGATAATAAGTACTACACAGTTTTTAGACATTCGTATCTTTCTTCTAACTCCGAATAGACTTCATTTTAAGCAGGTATATTTCTTCAACTTAAACAATCATATATATGTTTAAAAAACGATTTAATCCACATAAAAAATTTAAAAATAGAAATAGAATGAAATCACTCCCAAGTAGTGATCTTTTACATGCAATTGCTTCTGTTGAAGTAATAAAAAAAGGAAAAGCATCTCACATGGAGAAAAATATAGACGCACTGCAATCATCTTTTGAAATTTTTAATCTTGCACCTCGTTTACTGCAAAATATTATGCAAAAAGGATATACTTCCCCAACCCCAATTCAAGAGAAAACGATTCCTGCTATTTTACAAGGTCAAGACGTAACAGGTATTGCAAATACAGGAACTGGCAAAACAGCAGCTTTCCTTATTCCTTTAGTAAATAAAGTCATGAAAAACAATGCAGAAAGAGTATTAATTATTGCTCCAACAAGAGAATTGGCATCCCAAATTCAAGATGAGTTAAAAGGATTAACGTATGGTATTGGCATTCGCTCTACTCTTTTAATTGGAGGTATGAGTATGCACATGCAAAAGGCAGAGCTTAGACAAAATCCTCAATTTGTTATTGGAACTCCGGGAAGAATAAAAGATTTACTGCGAGAAAGAAGTTTTTCTCTTTCCCCTTTTCATACAGTTGTATTAGATGAGGCAGACAGAATGGTTGATATTGGTTTTATTAACGATATTAAGTATTTTATTTCTCTTTTACCCTCACAAAGACAATCTCTTTTTTTCTCTGCAACAATAGACGGAAAAGTAAAAGAAATTCTTCACAAGTTTGTTACGAATTCTCTTATTATTTCTGTTAAACAGCAAGACACGTCAGAAAATATAGAACAAGGTATTGTAGAAGTTCCTGCTGGTTACAAAAAGATAGATAAACTTCATGATCTTTTAGCACAAGAAGGATTTACAAAAGTTTTAATTTTTGGTCGCACAAAATGGGGTGTACAAAAATTATCTACAGAATTAGCAAGACGTGGATTTAAAACAGCAGCAATTCATGGAAATAAAAACCAGAATCAGAGACAACGTGCATTACAACAATTTAAAAATGGAGAAATACAAATTTTGTTAGCAACCGATGTCGCATCCAGAGGTCTTGATATTCAAGATGTTTCACATGTCATCAATTATGATATGCCAGCAACCATGGAAGATTATATCCATAGAATTGGCCGAACAGGTCGTGCAGACAAAAAAGGCATTGCGCTGACTTTTGTTAACTAGAAAACTTCGAGTAAATAGCCGTAAAAAGCCCTAGAAATTTTTTCTTACATTTCTTTACATCCGATGTGCTCTATTTAAATAGAAAATAATTTCTTGTTGGACTTTTTAGTTCTTAATTTAGATTTAGAATTACCGATTTTAATAAGTTAATACTTTTCTCGGAAGAAGGTAATTCTAAATAAATAATAAACTACAAAAAAATATTTTTACAGGAAGCAAAAAATAAAATCTTCATAGTTGAACCTGATTTTTCTGTAATGGTTTCTCTAAATCTTTTATTTGAAGAAGTTGGCTTCTTAGTGGATGGATGTAATGGTGTAAATGCATGTATATATTAAAAAATTTGGACCGCACCTCGTTATTTTAGATTATGATGAGTTTGGCAAAATATATTATCTTGAAGAAATTCTATCTCTGGTTAAGTCAACTAATATAAAAACTTTCTTTTATCAACATCTCCGCATGTAGAACAATTTGCTCAAACATTGGGAGCAGATGCTTTTCTTCAGATGCCTTTTAATATAGAAGATCTAGTACATAAAATAAAATTTTTCTTAAAAGAAAATATGAATCAAAACCTTATCGCAAATTTAAAAAATAAATAATTCTATAATCCTGCAACATTAAATAGACGTCCAATACCAAATGTAACAGCCATTGCTAGTGCTCCTCCAATTACAACACGGATAACAGCCCGTAAAACATTCGCTTTGCCAATTTTTGCACTTATTGTACCGGTAAGAATTAAGGCAATAATAACAGATATAAATGCTACCGGAATTTTAAGAGAAACAGGAGGGATAATAACTGCTAATAATGGGATAATTGCTCCTGAAAGAAAAGCAATAAGCGATGCAAATGCTGCATGCCATGGGCTTGTAAGATTGTTTGGATCTATTCCCAACTCAGCATCAAAATGTGCTTTCATAGGATCATGTTTGGTTAGCTCTTTTGCTACGAGAAGGGCTGTTTTTCTGGATAAGCCTTTATTTTCATAAATACAGGTAAGTTCTTCTAGTTCTTCTTTTGGATAATGCTTTAGTTCATACTCTTCTAGTTTAAGAAGTGCTTTTTCGCTATCACGGGAGCTTGAAACAGAAACATATTCACCGGCTGCCATAGAAATGGCTCCTGCAATAATTCCTGCAAGTCCTGCTGTAAGAATAATTACGTGTGAGCTTGTAGCACTGGCAACCCCAATAACCAGACCTGCTTCTGAAATTATTCCATCATTTGCTCCCAAAACTCCAGCACGTAACCAATTAAGTTTTTGATCATTTAAACTGTGATGAGGTTCAATGTGGTTATGTTGTTCTGCCATTAATTTATTATAACGAATTTTAAAATGTTTACAAATGAAATGAGTTTTTCTCTTTAAAAATTCAAAATATTAGAATTTAATAAATGCTAAGCAGACGCGGACAAAATATAAAAAACCTAAAAACAAACCAATCCAAAAAATTCTTTTATATCTTTTTTTCATTTAATTTCTTTGATAAATTTTCCAGATTGTTCGTAATGGTTCTCCCGATTGAGTAATAGTGTCTGCTGGTTTTGTAGAGTTTGGAAAGCAACCGTCTGGAACTATATAAAGTGTTTGTGGATTTAAATAAATATTTGGATCAAATATTTTATTATGTGTATCTATACACCCATCAATTAAGAAAACATTCCCCCCAATTTGTTTAGGAGTATGAGAAGTATACGCTTTTTGAGCAACAGACTGATTCATGCTTGCATAAAATGCATATTGAATTATTAAATCTCCTGGGTTAACAATAAGTACTTTTTTAAATTTATCTTTATTTTGTAAAACGTATTCAGATACATCTTTACTACTTTTAAACCAATTTTCTGCTCCATAAATGCTATATCTAAAATAATATTGATATAAGTATTCACCAATAAAAAATACATAGGTTAATCCAAACAATAGTAAAAATATTTTTTTTATTACTTTTTTATCTAATAAAGTAATTTTTTTAACGAAAATATATATTCCTGTTCCGGTAAAAATTGCAAGGATTGGTAATAACGTAATTGACCGCATAACATACGATTGATCAAGAGTAAAAGCTGTTGGAAGCGGTGCAATTAAAAAAAGTGAAAATAAAAAATATTTTAATTTTTTTTCCTTATAATTTGCGATATAAAAAATTCCTAATAATAGAAGCGGTAATTCAATAAAATACATAACTCCTCTATAAAAAATTCCATAGATTCCTCCTAACCCTCCCGTTTCTCCATATAAAAATAAAAATTGAGGAGAATATGCTTGTAAATAATTTTCTCGCATTACTCGAAGAAAATATAAAGGTTTATTACTAAAAATCGTTTGTAATAAATGTGGAGCACTATTTACTTTTCTTTCCCAATTCACTTGTGCAGCAGCTTTGGATGTATCGTTCCAAAGAAATACTTTTTGTCTTGTGTCACGATTTTCTAAAGAAACGACTACATATGAAAGAATAATTGTTATTACACCTAAAATAAAAAGTAATAATACCCTTTTTTTATTAAACAAATAATTTTTGGCATAGAAAATTAATATTGGAATTAAAAAAATAAAAAATATTTTTGTTGCATGATACGAGTAAAATGCTAATAAAAAAGGAATAAGAGAAAATAATATTTTTTTGCTTTTTTCAAAATAAATAAATAGATATATTCCTAATAAATAAAAAAATAGTGCAAGCCCTCCATCATAAGCTGTCCTTTCTATTTGAAGTGCCCAGGGGGAAACCGCAAAAACAAACATGACACTTAATGCTATATATTCATTTTTAAATAATTTTCTAGAGATGAAATATATGAGTAAAACAACTCCAATTCCTGCTAGTGCAAAAGGAAGTCTTCCTGTTGTTGCCGTCATGCCAAGCAATCCAACAAAAGGTGCAATTATATATATAGGTACTGGAGAAAATGAATTGTCCAAATTAACAGATAGTGGTAGAAATTTTCCTGTTATATCTTTTCCTGTATGCCAGATGGTATATGCATTATAAATGTAGCTTGCTTCATCATTTGTAACACCACTAGGAACGTTCCCAAGTAAGAATAATCGAAGAAATATTGCTAAAAACAAAGTTGCCCAAAAAATAAATATCTTAAATTTCACGTAATAAATAAATTCTATCAGACTAATGCTTTCTAGTAAATGATTTCCCTCAACCTACTGGAAAATTTAAAAAAGGTTAATTGATTGCCTTATCAAATAAAAAGTAAGTAAGTAAATGATTTGAAAGTTAGTGAGTTGGGAATCCTTTTGCTCTCCATGCAAGAAGGCCGCTTTTTATATCGAA
>JAKAEF010000042.1 GCA_021820025.1 bacterium
AAAAAAACTCATAGCCTACTTGCAAATATGGGAATAAAAATGCATTAAACTTTTTCTTTTTAAATGCATTTAACCCCCACCATGCATAAAAAATTTGTGGAAGTAATAAAAGAGAAATAACTCCTAAAATAGGATTATAATGACTTACTCCTAAAGCAATTCCTAAAATTATAATTGGGAATGGAAAAAATGGAGGGATTTTATGATTTTTTTGATAAAATCGCAAAGTTGCAGACCCTCTAGAGAAAGGTTTTAATAGGAATCTCTTTAAAGATAGTTTATGGTCATGGTATAGTATTGCTTCTTTTGTACAAATAAATTTTTTATCTTTAAACTTTTTCTTTAATCTGTCGCACAAATCCGTATCTTCAACTCCACTTAACTTTTCATCCCATCCATTTATTTCTCTTAAGAATTTTATTGGAAAAGAACAATTTGCTCCCCAAATTTCGTTAACCTCTAATCGCTTTGCAGAAGTCTGAATTTGTGGAGAAAACATATTTTTAAGATAAGAGAAAAACCTGCCAAATATATTTTTACTCTTGCCATAAATAAGCGGTGACGGATTTGCATAACCTATTTCATCCATGTATGCATCTATAACCGAATTCTTCTTTAGCAGTTCAATAAATCCGCATGCTCCTAATAACTCATCTTCTGGATGTTCATTGTATACTTCTGAAAGTTTACTAAGCCAATTAGTATCTGCAATACAATCATCATCAAAACAGATATATATATTCCCATTTGCTGCCGAAAGACCAGTATTTCTTGCTGCAGCAATACCTTTATTTTTTTCGTGTTTAATCAGATTTACTGGATATTTTTCGACAATACTTAATGTTGCGTCAGTCGATCCATCATCAACAACAATTATTTCATAGTTTTCTTTTGGATAATTCTGACTTAATAATGAGTCCAAACATCTTTTAATATGTTCATCCCTGTTGTATGTACATAAAACTATGCTAAAAATTATTTTTTTATTTCTGTCTTGTCTCATATACCTCCATATCAATTTTTTCCAAATTATTTGTTAATGTGTCCCAGCTATATTTGTCCTTTGCATGTGTAAAACAAAATAAATTTTTACTTTTTATAGCTGTATCATTGTTAATGGCAGATAACAGAGTATTTGATAATTCTTTAATATTATTGTTTCCAACAATATATCCGGCTTTTCCATTAAAAACATATTCAGGAAGATCTCCAACATTACTCACAATAGGAATTATTCCCAACTGCATATATTGAAAAACTTTCATGCTACTGCATGCTCTGGTTGTTGGTTCATCTGGCATATAACAATAACCAAGATCTCCTGTAGAAACGTAATTTTTTAATTTTTGTTGCTGTACATATCCTAAAAAGGTAATATTATTTGTAAGATTAAATTTTTTTGATAATCTTTTAAAATAAGGCAAAAATTTTCCATCTCCAATAATAATGCCTTTTACAGATTTATTCTTTTTAATTAATTTTTCAAATGCTAAGAAAAAGGGTTCTAATATATTGATTCTATTTATGTTACCAATAAATATTACTTTCCTTTTTCCATTTATTAATTTTTGGGGTTGTGGGGTATAGTGAAAATCTGCACCATTTGGAACATAATAAATCTTTTTATTTTTACTTTTTTTATTATATATACTTACCAAATATTTAGATCCACATATAATTGCATTTGCATATCTAGAAGCTAGTAGCTCTGACAGATAAACAAGATAAATAAGCAATTTTGGACTTTTTTCTATTTCCATAACTTTCGTGTCTAAATCATCTGTATCAAAAACGATTGGCGTATTTTTAATTACTTTTAAAATAAGGCTAGGAACTGTTATTGGGTTTGGTTTATAAATATGGATTATATCGGGTCTAATTTTAAATAGAATAAAGATTGAGGAAAATATATAAGGAATTAACCCTACAATAAATGGAACTTTAGCTAATTGGAAAGGTCTTACTATTTTTATTCCGTCAATTTCCGTAAGTTTTACGTCATTAAAATTTGAATATTTATCAAATCTGGGCGCAAAAATATATACTTTATGTCCTTTTTCCACTAATCTCCTTGCAAAAGATAAGGGTCTGTATGAAATACTGCTTTTTATTGTTCCTGATGTCATAAACGCTATTCTCATTTTGCTACCTCCTGTAATATTGCAAATAATTTATCTGTTTGTGTTTCTAATTTATATTTTTCTACAAACTCGTTATATCCCCAAAAAGCTAATTCATTCTGTAATGTTTCATTTTTTAATACTTTTTCGATTGCTTTTGCTAAAGCAACAGGATTATTGGCCTCTACAAAAAAAGCAGTTTTATTATCTACAAATAAACTATTAAGGGGCTTTATATCTGCAACTATTATTGGAATTTTATTTTGCCAATATTCCAATGCCACTGTTGGGAAGGCATCATTTGAAGATTTTGGGTAAATAATACCAACCTTTGCATATTGTAGATATCTTTCCTTTTCTTTTCCTTCTTTTTTCCCAAAAAATGTTACATTTTTTTCTAAATTGTTCTTCTTTACATAATCTTCATAAAATTTTTTATTTGTTCCATCACCAATAACGGAAAGGCATACATTTTTATCTTGCTTTGCTAGAATTGAAATTGCTTCTAGCAATTCTAGTAATCCTTTCCACTCATGAGTTTTGTCTAAATTACCAATAAAAATGATTTCACAATTATTATTTGTAGAATATTTTTTAATTTCTTTCTTTTGTTTTATTGCATTATAGATTGGTATTACTTTATTTTTATACTTATTTGGGATAATCGGAATAATGGTATCTGAAACAACAATAATTTTATCTGCATTTCTGAACAAATTATTTTCTACTAACTTGTAAGCTTTAATAATTAAATTAAGAAAAGAAAAATTATATTTGTATAAAGAATAAGCATGATAGGTAACGATAAACGGAACATGCATTTTGGCAAGAGAAGCCATATCTGCAATAAATGGGACAGGTGTATGTGCATTAATAACATTTGGCTTTTCATTTTTAATTATTTTTTTTATTTTTAAAAACCATAATGGATGAATTGGAGTGTTTGAGACCTTAAAAAGAGGAGCTAATCTATATATTTTTATTCCATTTATTACCTCTATAATATCTTTTTTATCTTTATGGTTAGCTGTAATAACAATAATCTCTACATTAAATTTTCTTTGAAGCTCTTTACTAAAATTCCACGCATAATTTTCCAATCCTCCAATTTTTGGATAAAAATATGGAGTTACAATTAGCAATTTCATATGTTATATGCTCCTATTAATGTGTCTTTTATGTATTCCCAGTCAAATGGTTTTAGAATATCATTAAAATTGTTTTTCTTTTTATTTTGCAAAATTAACCACGTTTTATAAAAAAGGCCTTCCCGGTTTAATGGAGCAACATACCCATTCTTGCCATCTTGGATTAAATATTTTGCTGCATTATTTTTTGCGTCAACAGTTATGACAGGAATATTACAAGCATTTGCTTCTAACGCGACAATTCCAAATCCTTCTCTATCGGAAGGGAAAATAAATGCTTTAGAAGATTTCATAAGAGAGTAAAGATAACTATGATCTTCTAAGAAATTAATAAAAGAGACATTTTTTTCTATTCCTAATTGCTTTGCTAATTTTTTTAAATGCTTTTCATCTGGGCCATTACCAACAATAATCGTTTTTATATCTGGAATTTTCTTTTTTAAATCTGCTGTTACTTTAAGCAACATGTCAACATTTTTATGAGATAAAAGTCTTCCTGCAAATATAAGATCAGAAAGTTCTTTTGCAGGTTTAACTTTTTCTATGTAGTTTAGATCTATGCCATTTGGTACAACATATATTTTTTGTTTCACTTTTAACTGAGAAATTAATTGTTTCTTCGTATGAGCAGAGACAGAAATTATTTCATCAGGCATTCTAGCACTTAACCATTCAACAATATACGCAATATTCCCAAATTTTCCTAAATATTCATTCCAATATTTTCTTCCCCACACTTCATTCCATGTTACATAAAGTTTTTTCTCTTTAAAAGAGTAACAATTTTTGTAGAAAAAAGGACAAAGTGTGGCATATGATCAACTTCAATAATGTCAAAATCTTCTTTTAACAAACGCAAACAAGAAACAGCAAAAAGAATAGCTTGTGTAATTGATCTTCTTTTTCCTGAATAAAGAGGATAATATTTACTAATTGCATGCAAATGAACATTATTCTCTATTTTTTGATTAACATTTTCTTTCCACCATTTCATGCAATAGATATGCACATCAAACCCAGATCGTGCAAGCCTGGTACTTAATTCAAATATCCTTTTTTCTTTTCCACCTTTGTTATAGGGATATATAGCATCTGAAACAATCGCAATTTTTATTTTTTTTTCTTTCATAATTAATTGGCAGATTCCAATATGTTTTTTGAGTTTAAATTTTGATTTTGTTTATTTGCAGACCACAAAATATTTTTAAAGAACACTCCCAAAATTCTTATTCCATCTTTTAACGCTTCCACTTTTGTCTCTCCTTCTCGCTGATCATATGTTATAGGTACTGAATACATTTCGAAACCAAGTTTAGTCATTTTTGTTATCATTTCCATTTCAATTTCAAATCCTTCAACATCAAGGTGAGGAATTAAATTATCAATTACTTCTTTTTTCCAAGCAAAAAAGCCACTTAAAACATCTGTTGTATTTGCCCTATAAAAATGCCTTACAAGAAAGGTATAAAACCAATTTGCCAATCTATTACGATCTCTAAGAGAATTTTTTTTAATTTTCCCGCTTAATCTTGATCCAATTACAACATCACAAAAATCATTCATAAGTGGTTCAATTAATCGAGGAATTTCTTTAGATTTATATGTGTTATCTCCATCAAGCATAACAACTAAACTTGTATCATGACTAATATTTTTAAATCCCCTCATCATTGCATTACCTTTTCCTTTCTTTTCTTCAACAATTACTGTTACTTTTCTTTTTGCTGCAATTTGGGCAGTCTTATCAGTGGAGTTGTTATTGATAACTATAATTTCAGTTATATAACCCATTTTTCGAAGAAACCGTAATGGAACAGTATCTATGACTGTACCTATTCCTTTTTCTTCATTATGACAAGGAATTAATATTGTTAATTTTTTAAATACTTTCACTGTTGCCCTCCCATCCAAAATGCAATACTTTGATTCTTGTTTTGAAGAGAAACAGTTATCTTTGTCTTTACATCTACCTTGTTTGGAAGGAGAAATGTTTCTGTGATCGTTTTTTTCTCACCATTTTTTATAGATACAGAATTACTATCAAGAATTACGTTCTCTATTCCATTTATTTGAACAAGATAAAGATATGTCATATCTGCATCTTCAATATTGTGAATAGTAAAAGAAAATGTATAAGGAACAGAATTAAAATTTTTAATAACAGTTGGTTTTGATGGAAGATTTTCAGTATTTTCAAAATATAATTCGGTAAATGGAGTTTTTTTAATCTGAGTTGTTTTTTCAATGGCTTGGGAGATTTTTGAATTAATATATAACTGCTTAATGAGTAAGGTACAAGCTAAAGTAACAATTATTAATATTAAAATTATAAAAAAAATTTTGCTTATACTTTTCATAGATATTTTTTAATTTTTTTTCACGCATGTTAAATATTGTGAATTTACACTCAATTATTAAAAAAAAATTAAATAATTTTTTACTACAGGCTTTTTTAATTATTTATTTTCACTTTATTAATTATAGCGTTTACTTTATTATAAGCTATAATATCACATCTTATAGCAAAATCCAAGGCTCAAGTTGCTTCAATTTAATGTGAGAAAATTCTGATTGAATTTATGAAATTATTAAAAGTAAATTTTTAGAAGAATTAACTTCTTCTTGAGGAACCAGCACTACTAACTAAATTTTCAGCTTCTGCTTCAGCGCCTGCTGAACCTCCATTTGGTCTACGAGGAAGATCTGCGGTAACACCAGTAAGACCAGAACCAGGTGGCATTGATGGAGGAAGAGCTGCACCTCGTGCATCGCCATTTTCATTAAAACCTTCATCAATTGCAATAAATGCAGCTAAGATAAGAGGAGCTGTAAAAATATCTTCTTTTCCCAAAACAGCTCTCGTCGCAACGGGAAGTATTTTTGCTGCTTTAGCCATAATTTCAAATTGCTCTCGCTCTGTAAATCTAATAGATCTCTCGTCAATAACATGCTTTCTTGCTTCAAAAGACACTAAAACTTGATCGAGTTGAGTAGCAGTTTGCTCACTAATATCTCTATTGTCTGAAACAGCCTCAATAATATCAGGTATTAAATTTGCTGGGACATCATTTTGAGCAATATATTGTAATTTTGCCATTCCTAGCACAAATGCAGAAATGAGAATTGCATCTGTTGATAACTGAGTAGCCAATGCATCCTGACTACGCAAAAATCTATTTTTTTCTGGTTCGATTAATCTTGCCTTAACTGGAAGTAATTCGTCTCCTTTTGCAATTTCTTGTCCTAAAAATCTTTCCCCATTTGCTCTAAAAAAAGCTAGCAAACGATTTGCAGACTGTGGTCCTTGTTCAAATGCTCTATCTCTTCCTGTTGGAGTTCCTCTATCAATTGACATAACATGTATTATACTAAAAACGGATTACCTTGGCAATCTTATTGCGGTTGTACTGAATAGGGATTTGGCATGTTTTGAGCAACAGCGATTGGTTGAATATTACTTTTTTCAGCAACCGCCTGCATAATAACTTGCGCTGTTTTCTGATCTATCCCCTGCCATGTATAACTTTCTGGATCCTGATCTATCACGACATCTCCAACTCCGTATAAGCGTTGTAAAAACCCTTGCTTAAAAGAAGCATTTCTAATTTTTTCAAAAGGAATTGTTTCAGTATCTACACTAAAAACTCCTTCTTTTAAAAATAATGAATTTGTTTCTATTAAATATTTTAAATTTGAATATTCTAAATATGCAGAAAGTAAAATAAAAAGACCAAATGCGACAAAAATAATTACTGGAATGGCTATAATATATAACAAGTTTACCTGCAAATTAAATATAGTTAAGACATAACTTGCACCAACAGCAATAAGAATGCATATTACAGCTAATACGATAAGTCTTGGTAGCAACCTATACTGCAACGAGGCCCTTTCCACTCCTTGAAAATTATTCACATACTAAGTCAAACACAATAAACAAACTTTATCAAGTACTCTTGCTATGTTTCATATAGTATAATGAAGAAATGCAACTGTTTAATTCCCTTTCTCGCCAAAAAGAAAAATTTGAACCAATTAATGAGAAAAAAGTGAATTTGTATGTCTGCGGCATCACTCCTTATGACACTACACATTTAGGACATGCTTTTACCTATTTATCGTTTGATCTTTTAATACGATTTTTGCGATTTCAAGGCTATACCGTTAGTTATACGCAAAACGTTACAGATATAAATGACAGAGACAATGATATTTTAAAAAGAGCACAAGAACAAAATACCACCTGGGATAAGTTAACCGAATTTTGGACCAACAAATTTTTAACAGATATGAAGACACTTAATTGGACTGTTCCAACAAATTATTTATTTGCATCAGAGCAAATTCCAAGCATGGTTTCTTTAATCGAAAAAATAATTAACAACGGCTTTGGCTATGTTGTTAACGGCGCTGTATTTTTGGATATAAACAAAGTAACAGATTTTGGAAAATTATCTAAATTAACTCGTGAAGAAATGTTACAAAGAGCTAAAGATTTTGAAGAAGACCTAGACAATCCAGACAAAAGAAATCCATTAGATATTACTCTTTGGAGACCTTCAACTCCCAATCAACCACCACATATTCCATCATTTGAAAGTCCATGGGGCAAAGGAAGACCAGGCTGGCATATAGAATGCTCTGCTATGTCCATAAACAGTCTTGGAGAACAAATAGACATTCATGGAGGTGGAATTGATTTAATCTATCCCCATCATGAGAGTGAAGTTGCTCAATCAGAAAGTGGAACGCTTAAAAAACCGTTTGCAAAATACTGGCTGCATACCGGAACGGTATATATTAATGGTCAAAAAATGAGTAAATCTTTGGGAAATTTGATTTTAATTTCTGACTTGTTAAAAAAATATTCTGCAAATGCCATTAGATGGGTTTTGCTTTCTCATCATTATAGAGAAAAATGGGAATATAACGAATCCGAATTTACCAATGCAGAAGTAGTAATAAGCCAAATTATTGCTAATTTACAAAATGGTACAAATGAAAAAGCAAATAATCAAATATATAAAGAAAAAGAAATTATTTTATTATAAG
>JAKAEF010000043.1 GCA_021820025.1 bacterium
TTTTTTTATGTTAACAGTACTTGCTGCTGGAAAAACATCTAAACGTTTTCGAATACTGTTAAATCCAAACATATCACAAACCTGCAAAACTTTTTCTCTTGCAAAATTTTGCATTGATGCTTTTTGTAAATCCAAATGAACAGGTGCATCTAAGGCAATTGTTGCAAGCTGTTTTGACAGCGCACCTGATTCTGCATCTTTTGCCAATTTTTCTGCAGTTGTTCCTGTTATTTCTGCAATGTGTGTATAAATATTTTCAAACGTTTTGTATTTGGTTAAAAGATTTACGGCGGTTTTTGGTCCTATTCCCCCAACGCCAGGATACCCATCTGATGCATCTCCAACCAATGCTTTGTAATCAACAATTTGAGAAGGAGTGATACCAAATTTTTCTATTACTTTTTGTATATCAAATAAATTAAATTTAGTAATTCCTGTTATTGGCATTAATTCTTTTGTTTGCTCATTTACTAATTGCAGTAAATCACGGTCTCCTGACAAAATAACTGTTTCAATTTTTTCTTTTTGCTGTTGTGCCTGAACAGACAACGTGCCTATACAATCATCTGCTTCATAGCCGTCTACTTCAAATACAGGAATACCAATTACTTCTAGTGCCTGGTGCAGTCGTTTAATTTGCCCCGATAAATCATCTCCCATTTTTGGCCTTTGGGCTTGATATCCTGCATACAATAATTTTCTAAAAGTTGGTGCCGGTCTGTCAAAACAAATTATTAAATAGTCTGGTTTTACTTCTTCAATTACTTTAACCAGCATAGAAAAAAATCCATAGACTGCATTAATAATTTGTCCTTCAGGATCTGTGAGAACCGGCGGATAGGCATGATATGCCCTATGCACTATTGCATTTCCATCTATAATCAGAAGCTTTTTCATGAAGTTATGCTTTCTTTTTTTCTGCAAATGGGGAAACTCTTTTTTCTTTTTCTCCAACAATACTAATCCACTCATCTGATTCTATTGTTTCTTTTTGAAGTAATACTTCTACCACTTTATCCATTTGAGGTCTAAGAGACTTTAATACTTTTGTCGCCATAGCATATCCTTCATCCATGATTCGTTTTACTTCCTCGTCAATTTTTGCCTGCATTTCCGGAGAAACTTCCCGTACTTCATACATGCTTCTCTTCTCCAAATCCAAGTTAATTGCTCCTAAATTACTCATACCGTATTCAATAACCATACTTCTTGCAACATCTGTAGCTTTTTCTATATCATTGCTAGCTCCAGTTGTAATTTCGTTAAAGATTAAGCTTTCTGCTGCTCTTCCCCCAAGCATCATAGCAATCATTTCTAACAATCTTGATTTCGTTTCATGAGATCTCTCAATTTGCTCTACCATTGTATGTCCCAAAGAAAATCCTCTTGAGACAATAGAGATTCTATGAACTGGTTCTACTTGAGGCATATACCAACTAACCAAAGCATGGCCTGCTTCATGATATGCGGTCATTTTTCTATCTTCTTCTGTTTGTAATCTCTTTTTTTCAGGGCCTAATTTTACTTTGGTTGCAGCTTCTTCTATGTCTTTCATATCAATTGCTTTTTTAGAAAGTCTTGCTGCCAAAATTGCTGCTTCATTGAGCATGTTTTCCAAATCTGCACCGGAAAATCCAACGGTTCGCTTTGCAACTTTTTCCCAATTAACATCTGGTGTAAATGGTTTTCCTTTTGCATGGATGCCTAAAATTGCTTTTCGACCTTCTACATCTGGCATATCTAAGACTACTTTTCTGTCAAAACGTCCTGGTCTAACAAGGGCTGGGTCTAGTACATCTGGTCTATTGGTTGCTGCCATAACAATAAGTTGTTCATTTGGAGTAAATCCATCCATTTCTACTAAGATTTGGTTTAAGGTTTGCTCACGTTCATCATGTCCCCCAACCAAACCCATTCCCCGTTGTCTTCCAATTGCATCAATTTCATCAATAAAAATAATTGCAGGTTGTGCTTTTTTTGCAGTATTAAATAAATCTCTTACTCTTGAAGCACCGACTCCAACCAACATTTCCATAAATTCAGATCCTGCCATAGAGAAAAATGTTACATTTGCTTCTCCGGCTGTTGCCCGTGCCAAAAGTGTTTTTCCTGTTCCAGCAGGACCAACCATTAAGACTCCTTTTGGAGTTCTGGCTCCCATTGCTCGGTATTTTTCTGGATGCTTTAAAAAGTCTACAATTTCTGTTAGTTCTTGTTTTGCTTCATCTACGCCTGCAACATTTGCAAATGTTACTTTTGGATTGTCTTTATTAAATTGCTTTGCAGAAGATTTTCCAAATGAGAAAATGTTTTCTTGCGCTCCTCTTGCCTGTCTAAAAATAAAGTAGAAAAAGGCAATCATTAAAACAATTGGTAAAACTGAGGAAATAATATTTAACCAGTTAGAAACACCTGATGTATCTTGAACAGATATTTTTGTTTTAGTTAAATCAACACCTGAATCTTTAAAAATTGAATAAATACTTGTCCCTGACTCTTTTGTAGAATAGAGTGTTTTTCCACCTTTTTCTTTTACTGTAAGTTGCGTATCTGCAACAGAAATTTCTGTTACCTTTCCACTCTTTACATCTTGAATAACATTAGACAACGGGACTGTTTGCTTAGATTCAAAAGAAGACCCAAATCCCATAAAAAGGAAAAGTGTAAAAAGAATTAAAAAGCCGTAAAGAAAAAAATTCTTCCAGGAGAAACGGACTTTCACTTTAACAATTCTTTTTTTGTTGTTGTGGTTTTTCTTTCCGTTTGTAGCCATGTGTGGGTAGTATACCACAGCCGTGCGTATTTGGGGAAGGGGTTATGGAAGAGAAAAAATATTATTTTTTGTTCTAACAACTAATTTGTCTTTTAATAAACCTAACAAAATTTTTTCTAATGTAACCTTATCGACTGTTTTATTAAATTGCAACAATAAATCATCTAATGAAGCTTTTGAATTTGCTACCAAATATTTTAGTATCTGTCCTCTAAAATATCTATTGGAATTTTTAAATGTTGACTGCTTTGGAATAGCAATTTTTTCGCTCTTTAATTCTTGCGCAGCATAATCCATGAGAGCCTGATTCCATTCATTTGCCTTTCCCTTTGGCAAAAGGTTTTCGGCAAATTCTGTTAATTCTTTTTTTTCTGGAACAATTCCTTTAAAAAAATGAACAGCAATAACCTTTTTTATATTTGTATCTATGACTGCAATCTGCTTATTAAACGCAAAACACAAAATTGCACTGGCTGTGTACTCCCCAATTCCTGGAAGAGTTAGTAACTCTTTTTCTATCTGGGGAAATATACCATTATATTTTGTAACAATTTCTTGGGCACATTTTTGTAGATACAATCCCCTTCTGTTGTATCCTAGCCCTGACCAACATTTGAGAACATCTGAAGGTTTGGCTTTTGCCAAATCTTGTATTGTTGGGAATTTTTCAAGCCATAAAAGATATTTGGGGACAACACGACTAATTTGGGTTTGCTGGGACATAATTTCTGAAACTAAAATATTGTATGGATTACGGGTTTGTCTCCAAGGCAAATCCCGCTTATTTTTTGCATACCACGAAAGAATAAATTGTTGAAAAGCTGTAATTTTTTTGTGCTGCAAAGATGTCATTGATATAAGGATAATTTATCTATATGTCCCTTGGAAAATAGATTCCAATAAACCTTTTGTTTCTATTGGAACTTCATCATAATGTCTTATATATTGTCCTTGTCCTATTACAGATACTTTCCAAGGAAAAGCACTATTAGATTCATCCCTTTCAAACCATCTTCCAAATAAACCATCATAATTAAATGGCATTACACCAATGTCTTCAGACGTTTGTCTTCCAGCTAGTGCTGGTTGATACTCATGCGCAATCCCACGTATATCTTGTATTCCCACTCCTTTTAAGTATGCAGTTGCAACCAAAAGTATTAAATCTTCACGATTCATAGTAGAATCTGCTTTTGTCATACGTATAATCCTATCAACCAATCGATTATGTTCTCTTGCAACAGTTAACATTTTAGCCATTGTAGGATTATTAGGATTACCGCGAGCAATTCTTACAATATTACTCATATCAGGCATTTGTGTAGATATCCATGCTTGAAGTGAGTGAATTTCAAAATGAGGATTTCCATTTTCTACAAGTGGATTTCCTCGAATAACATATAGTGGAACATATCCATGAGACTTTTTATCTCTAGCCCATACATATACCCCACCAATTCCTTCCCAATCAGATCCCATATATGCAACACGTACATCCAAATCTGAACCAACATTTATTGTGACAGGTTTTTTATCATGTTGATGCATAAATCGCTGCCCTTCTGCAATACTTATCATGTGTTGCATAACCTCTGGCATGATTGCTTCAGAAACTCCACGCATTCCTCTAACAACTCCAGCTGAAGTTTGGAATGGCATACCAATCATATTAATAAGATCAATAGCATTAAGTCTTGCTACGTTTGTATCTTCAACCGGTGTATCATATATTTCTGCATGATTTGCAAGCTGATTGGAAACCAGTGTTATTTGAGGTTTTGTTAATCCTCCCAAAGCTTGTAAACCCTTTGCTAAATTTGACCTTCTTACTGCAAGATTTATTTGTTGTTCTCCGTGAAGCATCATATCTACTTGTGTACGAGGAATTCTCCAAGAAGGTGGACGTCTTTCCATAGTTTAATAGTTCATTCCCAGAACCTGTTTTAGTTCAGAAAGAACAAGCCGAGTTTCTGTTTGAACTTTTTCTGAACCTTGTTTCATAATTTTCTTTAAAAGCTCTGGATTGTTATATTCTTCTCGTCGTTTTCTAATTGGTGCTAAGAAATCATTAAGTATTTTAATTAGATACTTTTTAACCTCAACATCACCAACTTGGCCTAATTTATAAAGCTCTTTGTATTTACCTATTTGTTCTCTTTCTTGTGCTGGTGCAAATGCATCTAGGTAAATAAATACAGGGTTACCCTCTACATGTCCTGGATCTGTTGCCTTAAGTCTTGTTGGATCTGTGTACATACTCATAACCTTTTTCTCTACTTCTTCCTCAGTTGCAGAAAGATAAATTGTGTTTCCCAACGATTTTGACATTTTTGGATTGCCATCTGTCCCAATTAACTTTCCTACTCTTCCAATTAATGCTTTTGGTTCTGGCAAAATATCTTTGCCAGCAAGTCTGTTAAATTCTCTAGCTATTTCCCTACTTTGCTCTAAATGCGCTTCTTGATCTATGCCAACTGGTACGATTTCTCCTTTAACGCATAAAATGTCTGCAGCCTGAAACATTGGGTAATTAATAAAACCAAGACTAAATTGCTCACCAAGACCTTTCATTTTTATTTCATCTTTAATTGTTGGATTACGCAATGCTCTATTGTGGCTTACATACATGCTAAAAAATGAAGACATTTCATAAATTTCCGGGATTTCTGATTCTACATAATAGGTTACTTCTGTTTCTGAAAGCCCGACAGAAAGTAGATCTAATAACACATCTTGTGTATGCTGTTTTATAATTGCTGGATTATCTTTAAGCGTTGTTAAAGCATGAGTATCTGCTAACAATAAGTAGGAATCATACTCAGATTTTAGCTTTAGTAAGTTTTCCAAATTGCCCACAAAATGACCTAAATGAAGTTTTCCTGTTGGCGTAAAACCAGTCATTAATCGCTTTTTCATATTAGTGTATTTTTGCTCCGGGTGTAACCTTTCTTTCCGGAGTTAGTAAAACAATTCCCTGCTCGTCATCTGTTGCCATAATCATACCTTGAGACACATACCCTCTAAATTTTCTTGGCTCTAAATTAACAACAACTGCAATTTGCTTGCCAACTAAAACTTGTGGATCTGGAAAAAATGGCGCAATTGCACTCATAATCTGTCTGACATCTCGTCCTGGATATTTTTCTACCAATTCTGGCAATCGTGTAATTTCTTCTTGTTGCACCGGCACTTCACCTTCAACAGTTGGTTGAGGTTCTGGCAATAAACCAAAGTCAAAAATTAATTGAATTAGTTTATCTGCATCAGGAACTTTTGTTGCTTCTAATACTGTTCCAATTTTAATATGTACTTTTGCAAAGTCATCAATTGTTATCATATGGTTATTTTATCACGAGTGATCTTATAAAATCACTCACTCCTTTCTTTTCATTTATTTTATTAATTACAGCACTTCCAACTACCGCAATATTTGCATGTCCTTCTAATTGCTTTATTTGCTCATGATTTGCAATGCCAAATCCAACAGCAACAGGTAGAGAAATTTGCTTCTTAACCCTTTCTAGAAACGCTATTGTAGAACTATCTAACTCATTTCGAGCACCTGTTATTCCCTGCCGTGCTGCTGCATAGACAAATCCTGTTGCTAACTTATTGATTTGGTCTAGTCTTTGGTTTGTTGTTATTGGAGAAACAACAAAAATAGCCGGCAAATTATATTTTTTGCAGTATGCATAAAAATGCTCATATTTCTCTTCTTCAATTGGCATATCCGGAACAATTAATCCTTCGCATCCGGCATCTTTTGCAGTTTTTATAAATTTTTCTACACCAAAAGTAAATACCGTATTGTAGTAACACATAAATAAAAGTGGGACAGAAACTTGTTGAGATAATTCTTTCATTATCTTAAATGCATCAGCAACTGTTGTTCCGTTTTCTAAGGCATTTTCGCAGGCCTTCATAATAGTTGGGCCATCTGCCAATGGGTCAGAAAATAGAATCTGAAGTTCTATAATATCTGCGCCATTTTTGGCCATTTCTAAAACAATATTTTTTGTCTCATGCAGGCTTGGATACCCAATAACAACATGAGTCATAAGACCAATTGGTTTTTGCTTAATTTGTGATAGCGTTTTATTTAATGCATTCATAGTAAGTTAGCGAGAGAATGAATTTTTTCGCAGGATGGCAATCGTACTGCGAGTCCAAGAAAAAATTTATTCTCGAGCGTTATCCTCCATTTCCACATAATCTTTCAAAAATGCATAAAACTTTTTGTCTTTAAACGCTTTGGCTAAAATAAATAAATCCTTATCTCCACGTCCCGATAAATTCACAACTATAATTTTATTTTTAGAAGGTGTTGGAGCAAGTTTTACTGCATAAGCAACTGCATGAGCAGATTCTAAAGCAGGAATAATTCCCTCTGTTTTTGCCATTACTTGTACTGCTTCTAGGACTTCCACATCTGTACTAGATGTAAACTGGACACGTTTTTTATCAAACAAGTCTGCAACTTCTGGACCAATGCCGGCATAATCTAACCCTGCAGAAATGCTGTGTGTTTTAGCAACATTGCCATCTGCATCTTGTAAAAAATACGATTTATATCCTTCAATAACTCCAACCTTTCTATTCTCCTGCAATCTTATGGCATTTTCTCCTAAATTTTTCCCTTTGCCTCCTGCTTCAACTCCTATTAATTTGACTGATGTTTCTTTAAGAAAATCTGCAAATGCACCCATGGCATTACTTCCTCCTCCAACACAAGCAATAATGTAATCTGGAAGTTTTCCTTCTTGCTGCTGTAATTGCTTTTTTATCTCTTTTCCGATTACAGATTGAAAATCCCTATTCATTGTTGGGTATGGATGAGGACCTAATGCAGAACCTAATAAATAATGACTTGTTGCCACATTTTCTATGTAGTCTTTTAGTGCAGCATTTACTGCATCTTTCAACGTTTTACTTCCAAAACTAACAGGAATCACAGTTGCACCTAATTGCTCCATTAAAAAGACATTTGGCCGCTGTCGTTTTATATCTTCTTCTCCCATGTACACTGTGCAGGAAAACCCTAATTTTGCGGCAACTGTTGCGGTTGCAACTCCATGTTGTCCTGCTCCTGTTTCTGCAATCAAACGAGTTTTGCCTAATCGTTTTGCAATGAGTGCTTGCCCAATACAATGGGTAATTTTATGTGCTCCGGTATGATTTAACCCTTCGTTTTTTAAATATATTTTTGCTCCCCCTAATTTTTCTGTTAAATTTTTGGCAAAAACTAAAGGAGTTGGTCTGCCGCTAAAATTATGCAACAAATCTATAAATTGCTTTTTAAATTTAGGATCTTTTTTTGCCTTTTCGTACTCTATTGCCAATTCGTGTAACGCTGGACTAAGCATTTCCGGAACATATGCTCCACCGTAGATTCCAAAACGAGATGAGGATTTCACACAGCCACCCCCTTTGCGTTTTGTACAAACGCCATAATTTTTT
>JAKAEF010000044.1 GCA_021820025.1 bacterium
GGACATACTGCCACTCATTTATTACAACAAGCATTACGCGATGTGTTAGGGCAGCATGTTCATCAAACTGGATCTAATATTACAACAGAAAGATTACGATTTGATTTTAGTCATCCTGAGAAATTAACCGATGAACAAATGAAAAAAGTTGAAGAAAAGGTTATTAAAAAAATTCAGGAAGACTTGCCTGTTCATTTTGAGTTATTACCTTTAAAAATAGCTAAAGAAATTGGAGCAATTGGTTTGTTTGATGATAAATACCAAGAAAATGTAAAGGTGTATTTTATTGGAGGATCTGGCAAACAAGGCGATCATACTGCATATTCAAAAGAATTTTGCGGAGGGCCACACGTTGAACATACCGGAATTATTCATTCATTTAAGATTACCAAACAAGAAAAAATAGGTGTAGGTCAACAACGTATCTACGCCGTGGTATCATAGAAATATATGAAACTGCCCTTTACACTTCCCTTTGGGAAGAAAGAAGTAAAAAACTACTTCTTAGCATTATTATTGCAGGACGAAAAAGTTGGAGCTGTTGTTTTTGAAGAAACCAACGGCATTATGCATGTTGTTGGAAGATCTGAAGAACACTTCCCCACCTCTTTAAACCAAGTCTCCTATGAAGAATTATTAGACACTGTTGATAAAGCAGTTAGTACCGCAGAAGAAGCGCTTCCAGAGAATATTCAAACCGAAAAAACTGTTTTTGGAGTAAAGCAGGATTGGGTTCTTGATGGAAAAATTAAAAAAGACTACTTAACAACGCTTAAAAAAATGTGTGACGAACTTTCACTTACCCCAATTGGTTTTTTGGTTTTCACAGAAGCAATTATTCATTTACTCTCTCAAGAAGAAGGAGCACCCGTTTCTGCAGTGTTGGTAGAAATTGGCAAGAAAATTATAACTATTTCTTTAATAAGGGCAGGACGAATTATAGAAACGAAACAAGTACCACTTGAAGAACCAATTGTTACATCAGTAGATACTGCTTTAAAACATTTTGCAGATATAGAAGTCTTACCCTCTCGAATTGTTTTGTTTAATCAAGAAAATAATGAAAAATTATCACAAAGCTTTATTAAACATACATGGAGCAAAACATTGCCTTTTTTACATGTACCGCAAATAACCATCCTTCCTGCTGGATTTGAAACAAAAGGAATTCTTACCGGAACAGCTGCTCAAATGGGTTTTAGTGTAACTGGAGAAGACACAATTATTCCTTTGACAATAAGAAAAAAAGCGGCTCAAAAAATACTAGAGACACCGGAAGAATCTTTTGCATTTCAAAAACACGAAAATTTAGAACAGACAGCTGAAGAACTTGAGGAAGAAACGCAAGAGCAGTTAGAACCAGAAGAGAAAACCCATACAAAAGAAAAACAATCTGTTCTTAACGATAATGTTAGTGCAGATTTTTTTGGATTTGTGGAAAATGAGGATATTACTGGAAACAAAAAAAAATCTCTTAAAATAAATAATGATAATTTTGAAACCCCTACAAACTTTGATGAAACCTTTGCAGAAATTCCAGAAGAAGTCAAAGAAGAAGAAACTTTTGAAAATACATCATCGGGCGGATTGCCTGTTAATAGCATGCTGCTTTTTGCAGGAGTAAAAAAAGGTTTACAAGCAATTCCATGGAAAAAATTATTATCTACAATACATATTACACTTCCTTCTAAGAAAAGAACCCCTAAGATAAAACATGAAGCAACACCTGAAGAAGTCTCTTCATCTCATCTTAAATTATATGCAATTATTATTGCTGTGCTTGTTGTAATTATTGGAGGGATTATTGCATATATTATGACCATTTCTGCTACGGTTACTCTTTTTGTTACTCCTAAAGTTATTACAGATTCTCAACCAATTACGTTTTCTACCGATGGAACAACCAATGCTTCTCAAAATACTATTGCTGCGCAAACAATTTCTGTAGATGAAAAAGGGACACTTTCACAAGCAACTACAGGAACAAAATCTGTTGGAAATCCTGCAAAAGGACAAATAACCATATTTAATTTAAATCCTACTCCAGCTTCTTTGTCTGCAAACACAACAATTGTCTCTGAAAATGGAAAAAAATTTACACTAGATTCCGACGTAAACATCCCTTCAGCAGACCAGTATTCAGGAACTGGAGGAAAAGCAACCGTAAACGTTACTGCAACTGACATTGGTCCTGATTATAATCTGCCGTCTGGTACCAAATTCTCAATTGGTAATTCATCAAACATTGGTGCAAAAAACGATAATCCATTTAGCGGAGGGACAAAACAAGATATTAATGTTGTCGCTACTGCAGATATAACAAAAATCCAACAGGATTTAATAAAAAATCTTGAAGACAAAGCAAAAACAGACTTACAAGGGAAAGTTGATGGGTCAACCATTGTTCCATCTTTCTTTACTTCAGAAACAATAAGTAACACAAATTATAGTAATAAGGCGGGTGATCAAGCAAAAAACATTACTCTTAGTGCAACAGTAACATACGAAACTTTGGCAATTAAAAAATCAGATATTGATGCCTACACAAAAGAGCATCTTAAGAATCAATTACAAACAAATGGTACCCTTACTGCCAATGGGTTGACAGCAGATGTAACCGATATAAAGCAGAATAAAGATACAACTTCTGCAACATTACATATGAAAGCAGTTTTATTACCAAATGTTACTACTACCGATTTAGCGCAAAAAATTGCAGGCAAATCTTTTGCACAAGCAAAAAATTTATTAAATGGAATCAACTCTGTGGCAGATGTTACTATTCGATTAATTCCAAACCTTCCTCTTTTACCACAAGTATTACCAAGACTTCCACAACATATACATATTGTAATTTCTGCAAATGACTAAAATTTACTATAAAAAAACAAGAAAAATTAATATTCAGCTCTATAGAAAAATTATTGGCATTTTGCTGGCATTTTTTGGATTAGGTGTTGCTTTATATATTTTTATTCCTCTTGTGCTATGGCAAGTATTTGTTTCCCCTGCTCTTGCAGAGTCAGAGATAGCAGTACCTATTCCCCAAACAACTCTTGTAACACCGGGGAGTATTGCAAGCTTAGTTTCTTCTCAATTAAGTACCTTTGACGGAACAAATTATTATGATGCAAAAAATTGGTTTCCTTCTTACAACGCAGGAAGTACAACAGCACGTGTTCCCTTTTACGCAATTACTATTCCAAAACTGGGAATTACCAATGCAATTGTTTCAACAGTTGATTCTGATTTAACAAAACATTTAGTCAATCTTACGGGAACCAGTATCCCTCCAGATAAGGGCAACACTGTTATTTTTGGACACTCAACTCTTCCATCGTTATATGATCCCAAAAATTATAAAACAATTTTTGCAAATATTTTAAAATTGCAAGTTGGAGATGAAATTTTAGTAAACGTAAATAATATTACCTATACATATAAAATATTTTCTATCAGAGTCATTGACCCGGACAATACATCTGTTTTGGCACAAACAACAGATGACAGTTATTTATCACTTATTACCTGCACACCACCTGGTACAATTTGGAAAAGACTTGTTCTTAAAGCACGTTTGCAAGCACTATGATAGACCAGAGAGATCAAGCAATTGACGCAATAAGAAAAAAATTAGTAGGTAAAAAACTTACCTATAATGAAATCTATGCTGTTATGGACGAAATAGCACATAACAGATTAGGAGATGTATTAACTACGTATTTTACTGCTTCTGGATATTCTAAGGGATTCTCCAAGGAAGAACTCTATTTTTTAACTAAAGCAATGGTTGAGACAGGAGAACAGTTAGAATTTAAAGGGATTATTGCAGACAAACATTCTATTGGCGGCGTCCCAGGAACAAGGACAACACTTATTATCGTTCCTATTGTTGCAGCGGCAGGATTTACCATCCCTAAAAGCTCATCACGTGCTATAACATCACCCGATGGGACAGCAGATGATATGGAAGTATTAAGTAAAGTTGAATTTACTCGAGAAGAAATTTATGAAATAGTCAAAAAAACAAATGGATGCATTGTTTGGGGTGGAAGCTTTCATATTGCACCTGCCGATGATGTCATGATTCATGTAGAACGAGAACTTACATTCGAAAGTTATGACAAAATTATTGTTTCTATTATGGCTAAAAAAGTTGCTTTTGGAAGTAATCATGTTGTGATAGATCTTCCCTTTGGAAAAACAGTAAAAGTCCATAGACGAGAAGATGCAGAAGTTTTAAAAGAAAAATTTGAATACCTTGCCCATAAATTTGATATTCATATTAAAGTACTTATCCATGAAACAAATGAACCTGTGGGTCGGGGTATTGGCCCAATTTTAGAAACTAGAGAGTCACTGCGGGTGTTAGAACAAACACCCGATAGACCTTTGGATTTAGAAGAGCGCTCACTACGTTTAGCAGGAGCATTGCTTGATTTATGTATTGCAAAACATGTTCATGAAGAAAAAATTAAAGGACAATTCGGCAACGGATATGGCTGGGCAAAACATTTACTAACAACTGGTAAAGCATGGGAAAAAATGAAAGAAATTATTGCCGCTCAAGGTGGAGATAACAAAATAACAAGCAGTATTCTTACAAGCAGACTTGGTAATTATTGCAGACAAATTACAGCTTCTACTTCTGGGTCTATAAAAACAATAGATAGCAAAAATCTCACCGTTATTGCAAGGATTCTGGGCGCACCAAATCAAAAAGGATCTGGTATTTTTTTAAATAAAAAAATTGGTGAGCCCTTTAAAAAAGGTGAACTTCTCTATACGCTCTATAGTGAAAGCATGTATAATATGAGGGAAGCTTTAGAATCTTTAAATCATTTTCCCTTTATAAATATATGAAGCGCCTAAAGATTACATTACTTATTATTGCTGTACTAGCAATAGCCGCATTTGGATACTGGTTTATAGGAAAACAGCCTGTTAATGTAAATGATAAATCAGAAAAAATGTTTGTGGTAAAACAAGAAGAAAATGTGAGAGATATTGCATCTTCTCTAAAACAACAAGGATTAATTAGAAGTACGTTAGTTTTTTTCTTTACGATAAAACAACTAGGTCTTGACGGAAAAATTCAAGCTGGTGATTTTAGACTTTCTCCTTCTATGGATGTTACACAAATTGCCCAAGCGCTTACGCATGGGAGCATGGATGTATGGGTTACTGTTCCTGAAGGGAAACGAGCAACAGAAATTGCTGAAATTCTTAAGCTTAAACTTCCTTCTTATAACTCATCCTGGGCAGACAAATTGACAGCTGAAGAAGGATACCTTTTCCCGGATACATATCTTTTCCCAACCGATGCAGATATTAACCTTGTTATTACTACAATGGAAAATAATTTTAATACAAAATATGCACAAGCAGAAGCCGGTTCAATAAATAAACTTTCAAAGCAAGATACAGTTATTTTGGCTTCAATTGTTGAAAGAGAAGGAAAAAACCCAATAGAAATGAAACAGATTGCATCGGTTTTAGAGAACAGACTTGCTATTGGAATGGCACTACAAGCAGATGCAACCATGCAATATGCTATTGGTAAAAGTGGACGCTGGTGGCCACAAGTAACATCTAACGATTTGCAATTAAGATCAGCATATAACACATACAAAAATACTGGCCTTCCGCCAACTCCAATTGCAAATCCTGGTCTGAATGCATTAACAGCTGTATTACATCCGGCAAATACAAATTATTTATATTATTTTACAGACGGTAAAGGCATAACTCATTTTGCAAAAACATTAGAAGAACAAAACGCAAATATCTATAAATTCGGCGAATAAATATAGTTGGAAAATTAAATGTAGAACTAAGTTACTTTCTAATTCCTCTGAAGAATCTTTTAATTGGCTTTCTTATTGCAACAGCAGGTTCAGGTGTTGGAGCTTCTCCTTCTTGAGTATATCCCTCTTCAAATTCGTCTTCGTTTTCTTCTAGCATATCTGTTAGTTCAGACATACCTTCAAATCCATTTTCTGTAAGCGTTTTAAGAATTTGTTTTCCTTTTTTTGTAGCTAATAAGAAAACTATTGCAGCACCAACAATAACCCCCAAAAAAAATCCATTCATGAATCCTCCACCTGAATTATGATTATTGTTGTTCTTGTCCATTAGCTTCCTCCTTTGCATGAGTTCTTTTTTTCTTTTTAAAAAGAGAGGCTAACGTTATACCTGTTTTGACACCCGTTAAGACAGTAGAAATTGAGGCAATTGGTGTTGAGACACTTTCTGAGATAACGCCTGCATCATCTAATACTTTATTTACTTTTGAAACCGTATTTTTAAATTCTTTTAAGATAAAGAAAACTTGCACTCCTAAAACAACAAGAAGAATGGTTAAAATAATAACTACTAAAAACAGGAGTATTTGGGCAGTATCCATATGTTCATCATAGCCAGAATGCTCTTACCCTGTCAAGGAGATTTGCATTATTGACTCTTTAGCATTATGTGAAGCAAATCTACAGAAATCCTTCCAAAATTATTAACTGTTTTTACCGTAATGGTATTCGCTCCCGAAAAAACTGTTATGTCTTTTTTAAAATTTCCATCTTTGTCGGTGAAAGCTGGAAGATCATTTATTGTTACGGTATCATTGGGGTCTGTTTTACCTTTTACAGTAATAATTTGTGTAGATACCAAAGCATTTTCTTCTGGACTGGTAATTGTTAATGGTGGATTAATAAACGCAGAGCGATATTGAAAAATTACATAAAAAATCACAAAAACCAAACCTAATATAATCAAAAGACTTGGCCATCCAAATCTAAATCCTGGAAGAGCACTATGTTCTGGTTTGGTAAAGCTTTTTGGTAATACTCCTAAATATTCTCTTTCATCAAATTCACGTTTAAAAATAGCTAGTGTTTCTCTGACTGGAAGCTCTAAAAATTCTGCATAATTTCGAATAAATCCCTGAATATATGCACTTGATGGAAGTGATTTATAATCTCCTTTTTCTATTGCATATAAAAAGGGCACTCTAATTTTTGTTGCTTTTGCTACTTCTTCTAAGCTATAGCCTTTTCTGACTCTTTCTTTTTGTAATCGTTCTCCAACACGTTGCATATTTTGCAGAAAAGTATTACCCTTCTTGAAGTCTGGCAATTACTTCTTCTGCATTTCTTAAGAGAACATCTCGAGGCTTACTCCCCTCTGATGGTCCAACAACACCTAATTCCTGTAACTGATCCAGGATTCTTGCAGCTCGTGAATAGCCAAGAGATAATTTTCTTTGTAAAAGTGATGCAGATGCTCTATCAAATTGGCAAACAATTCGAATTGCTTCTTCAACCAGAGCATCATCTCCTGATTTAGCAGAGGTTGCAGTTGCTCCTGCTCCTTTTTTAACTAAAACAGGTTGTTCGGTGACTTCTTCTGTGTAATTAACAACAGGATTTTTTTGCTTAAGATAGGTTACTAATTTTTGCACTTCTTTTTCTGAAACAAATGCACCTTGAATTCTACTTGGTTTTGCCTGATCTGGTGGAACATATAACATATCTCCTCTTCCTAACAATTTTTCAGCACCTGGTGTATCTAAGATAACTCTGGAATCCATTAACGATGCAACGTTAAATGCAATTCTGGCCGGAATATTTGCTTTAATAAGACCAGTAATAACATCAACCGATGGACGCTGTGTTGCGACAACTAAATGGATTCCGGTAGCACGAGCCATTTGTGCAAGTCTAGCGATTGCATCTTCAACTTCAACTGGTGCATATGCCATTAAATCGGCCAACTCATCAATAAAAATAACAATATAAGGAAATGCTTGAAAACCAGATAATTCATTATAAGATTCAAGATTTCTAACCCCTGCTTCTGCAAACGTCTTATATCTTCTATCCATTTCTCCCATTGCCCACTTAAGTGCAGATAAAATTTTGTCTGGTTCTACAATAACTGGTGTAAGAAGATGGGGAATGCCATTGTACGTTGTTAATTCAACCCGTTTTGGATCAATCATAATAAACTTAACTTCGGCAGGTGAAGCTCTAAACAAAATTGAAGTAATAAATGAATTAATACAAACAGATTTTCCAGAACCGGTTGTACCTGCAATTAGCACATGAGGCATTTTTGCAATATCTGCAACAACTGGATTTCCAGAAACATCCAATCCC
>JAKAEF010000045.1 GCA_021820025.1 bacterium
CCTAAAAATTGTTTGTACTATCACTTAGGACTTTGTCCCTGTTTACCGGCTCATCCAGAAGAAAAAGAAAATTATAAAAAAATATTAAAACATATTATTGATTTTTTGGATGGAAAAACAAAAAAAGTTATGCAAGATTTAGAAAATGAAAGAGATGTAGCAAGTAAAATGGAAAACTTTGAAAAAGCAGAAAAACTTCAGCAGCAGATCCATGCAATTCAAGTTATTACCCAACCTGTAATAAATCCTTTTGAATATGAAACAAATCCAAATTTTAGATCAGATGTTCGAACACAAGAATTGGAAGAATTACAAAAGATTTTAAACAAACATGGAGTAGCGGTTGACCTTCCAACAAGAATTGAATGCTATGATAATTCAAATATTCAAGGGACAAATCCTACCTCTTCTATGGTTGTATTAACAAATGGGGAAATAGACAAAAGTCAGTATAGAAAATTTAAAATTAAATCGGTTAAGGGACCAAATGATTTTGCTTCTATGCAAGAAGTTTTTATCAGACGGCTAAAACATACAGATTGGCCTTATCCAAGTCTTTTTATTGTAGATGGAGGTAAAGGGCAAATTTCTTCTGCAATGGAAGTTCTCAAAACCTATGGTATAACTATTCCTTTAATTGGTCTTGCTAAGAGGGAAGAAACAATTATTACCAGTAATTTTGAAGAAATTCATTTGCCAAAAAACAGTAAAGCTTTACAACTTGTTATGAGAATTAGAGATGAAGCACATAGATTTGCAATAACATTTCATAGACAATTAAGAAGTAAGTCTATGACCTTTTAATTATTTTCTTGAAACTGTGAAGGTGTAGGGAAAATATAAGAAAGATGCTGGCTGGTCATCTAATAAATATTTTTGAAAGTCTGCATAAATATTTTTTCTATCTTCTTTATTAATAGTTTTTCTTCCGTCTTCCAAGAGTTTGTCTATACGTAAACTTCTATACTGAGAAATATTATTTATCTGGTCTGAATGCCAAAGTGTATATTGATCTGGATCTTGTGGAACATAGAAATTACCAAGATACATTTCAAAATTTGTCGGAACACCACTGGTGACGACTTTTATATTAGTTGTAATGCCTATTGCATTCCATGCTGTTGCTACATCCTGAGCTACTTGTTTGTATTTTGGCATTACAGATAATGTGAGAGGAGGAATTTGGCTAGATTTATCTCCACCTTGAATAGTGTCCATAAGCAGTTTTGCATGAACAACATCTTGCTGCGCATGTAATGTGTCTATTTGATAGGCCCAGGAGTATGGGGAATATGGACCGTTTGCCCGAGTCCCTTCAGAAAATGTATTTGGTAATGCATACGAAAGAGCATCTCGTAATCTTTTATCAGAAAGTGTTTTATCTTGTGTGTTATAAAAAATAGTAACTAATTGAGAATAGTCAGTATTTTTTGTAATCCCTGCATTTGGAAAACTTGCAAGAGAAGTGTTTTTAAAAGAAAGATCTGTAAGGCCAATCGCTTTTGTTACATTACCAAGAACAAAGGCTAAGCGCAGTGCTTCTTGCGTTGGATAAAACTGATAGACTTTTACTTCTAGTTGCCCATTTGCTCCAACAAGTGTCATGGAGGCCACAAAATCACTGTTTAATTTAATGTCTTTAATTCTAAAATCGCCAACCCCAACAAATCCATTAATAAAAACTGGTCTTGCAGCGGTAACTAAAAATGGGGCATAAGGATCTTTTAAATGAAAGACTATGGTTAGGGGATCAGGTCTGTCAATTTTTACATCAGCAAAAGAATATTGAATTTCGCTTGAATTAAAAGGAGTTCCATCCGTAAAAAAGAGGTTCTTCTTTAAGTGAAAAACATATGTTTTTCCACCATCTTTAATATCCCATGAAGAAGCAAGATCTGGTTTTGGATTTCCAGAGATATCTACTGTTGTTAGTCCCTGAGCAATATCATGAACAATATATTGCGGAAGCGTATCTACCGTATACGCTCCAACTACACCAATTGTTTCTTTATGAATAACGGGAAACTTTGCAATAATTGTTGTTAAGAAAAGTCGAAGAAGGAAAAAACATGCCAAACCAGCAATAAAAAAGAGAAGAATCGTTTTCCTCCACTTTTTAAAGTATGCCTTAATAAGCCAAATAATCAGCCTTTTATTAATTGCCATACGTTAATGAGGGAAAAGTAGTACAACCGAAACTACGGCAAAAAGAAATGCCAATACTATCGTTGCATACATAAGTAACTTTTCAACACTTCTTTTGCTTCTAAAAACTTCACCAGATCCCCCAAACGCAGTCGAAAGTCCTGATCCTTGCATTTGCAATAATATTGCTGTTATTAAAAGGGCTGCAATAATAATTTGAAGAATAAAAAATACCACAAGGCTATTATATAAGCTCACTCACTACTTTTGCAAGTTTAGATGAGTCATGATAAAGAGGAAAATCTGTGTTGATTAAATCAGTTTTTATAACTTTTGCGGTATCAAAAATTGGATCTTCTACTGTTTGTACATAATCATAATGATATTCTTTTGGAATTGGGTTAGCAGTATTATTGTTGACCAGCACAACATCAAAAGGGAATTCACCAATATGTCGTTTTATAGCACTTGCAAAATCATGCGCTTTATATCCTTTTGTTTCAAATGGCTTATTTGCAACATTAATAATAAATATTTTTTTGGCAGTAGATTTTTTAAGTGCTTCTGCAATTTCTGGAACAACAATAACAGGTAACAAATTTGTATATAAATCACCTGGACCCAAAATAATGGTTTTTGCGTTTTCTATTGCAGATAAAACTCCTGGTGCTGCTTTTGCGTTTTCTGGGTGTAAATAAACTCTTTCAAGCCCGCGTTTTCCTTTGTATTTTCCAAGATCAATTTTTTCTTCCCCAAAAATCTCTTTACCATCTACTGTTCGAGCAGAAATAGTGACATGTTCTTCTGTTGCAGGTAAAAATTCCCCTTCTACCTGGAATAATTTTTTAAATTCAGAAATTGCACTTTCATAACTTCCCATTAAATCTTTTAGCGCAACCATGATAAGATTACCCAATTTATGACCGCCTAACTCATTGTCTCGTCCATATCTTTCCCCGGTAAATCTATAACGCAAAAAATTTGGAATAAGATCTGTTTCTTTACTCATCGCTGCCATACATGAGACCAAATCTCCAACTGGAATTATATTGTAGAGTCTTCTTAATCTTCCAGCAGAGCCACCGTCATCTGCCATAGAAACAATAACGGTAATATCTTTTGTATATTCTTTGAGGCCGTTTAGAAGATTTACTGTGCCAATGCCTCCTCCAAGACAGACAATATTTGTTTTGTTTATTCCTGCATCAACCATATAAGTGCTATTTTAATACATGAAAGGCTAAGTGCAATAACCAAAAATGCAATAACAGTATTAAATTCCATTTTTGGAATGGCAAACCCTGCTATATGAATTCCGGGCCACTGAAATGCCGAAATTGACACTTGCTTTACAACAAGAGTTAAAGTATACAAAACCACGGCATTAATAACAATACTGAAAGCTCCAAAAGTAATAGCATTTAATGGGAAGGCAATAATACTTAAAATAGGCTTTAAAATAAAACTTAAAATGCTTAAAACAATACCACTAATAATAAGTTCCCAAAGACCTCCTAAAATTCTAATACCACTAAATAGCTGTGTGAGAATAAATAAAGAAAAGGTATTAAAAACAATACTTCTTACAATACCTTTCATAGCTATTTAATGCTAGCAAAATATAAAGACTAGGTCAATTTTTATAAACACAAAAATAAATGTGTTACAATAGGACCCATGCAAACAATTGTATGCCCCAACTGCAATGCTGATGTAACACAAGCCCTCTATGATCAAGTTGTGAAGCAAGTATCTCTTGAAGAAAAAGAAAAAACGCAAAAAGAAATTGAAAAAGTACGAAGTGAAGAACGAAGTAAAGCAGAGAAACGCGTTAAAGAAGAACTTGAGCTCAAATTAAAAGAAATGGAAGAAGAAAAAGATTCAGATAAAAAGCGAATAGAAAAATTAATGCAGGATATTTTAAAAGCAAATGAAGAAATGCGGGAAATGAAAAGAAAAGAAGAAGAACAAGAATTAGAAAATCAAAAAAAGCTTACTATAGAGCGGGAAAAAATAAAAGAAGAAATTACAAAAACAGAATCAGAACGGAACAAATTTAAAATTTTAGAAAAAGATCAGCAGCTTGAGGCAATGAAAAAAACGATTGAAGAATTACAAAGGAAAGCAGAACAAGGATCGCAACAACTCCAAGGGGAAGTATTAGAATTACAACTTGAGCAATCGTTACGAAATGCTTTTACCGATGATTCTATAGAACCGGTTGCAAAAGGAGTAAAAGGAGCGGATATAAAGCAAGTGGTTAAAACAGCAAGAGGAAATATTTGTGGAGTTATTCTTTGGGAGTTAAAAAGAACAAAACAATGGTCAGATGAATGGGTTTCAAAATTAAAGCAAGATATGCGGGCCGAAAAAGCACATTTATCTATTATTGTCTCTGAAACTCTGCCGGATGAAGCAAAATCAGGATTTGGGCACAAAGATGGCGTGCTTGTTTGTTCTTTAAATCTTGCACTTTCTGTTGCAGAAATTATGCGCCAACAATTAATTGCTGTAGCTAGAGAACGGTTTATTTTAGAACATAAAAATAATAAAACAGAATCAGAACAATTATTTGATTACATAACAAGTCATGAATTTTTACAACAAATAGAAGCATTAGTAGAATTGCACGTAGAAATGAATTCTCAAATTGCCAAAGAAAGGGCAGCGTTAGAGAAAATTTGGAAAGCACGCGAAATGCAAACACAAAAAATATTTAAAACAACAACTGCAATTGCCGGAAGTTTGCAAGGAATTATCGGTAACTCTTTACCGCAAATTAAAGGTTTAGAATTAGCAGAATTAGACAGCGGAAAAGAAAAATAATTAATATATATTTTTATAGAGCTCCAACTAAGAGAAGGCCTCCAAGAACTGCAATTACAGCGCCAACAATACCAATGTTAACAAATGAATTTCCTGTTGCAGGAATTGGAGATGGATTTGCTCTAGCCAAAGGTGGAGTTGTGGGATATGGAGATGTGTAATGGCCTGTTGGTGGGGTCGTAATGGTAATAGCTAACTGACAAGCTGTGTTGGCAGCGCTTTGTAAGTTGGTGTTGTCTACAAAAGCAACAGTTGCAGTATAAGACCCAGGGTTTTGGAAGCTATGAGCCAATTGTACCGCCACTGTGCTTGTACCAATACCACCACCTGTAGTAACTGTTTCTGGGGAGGCTTCATCACTAAAGGTAAAGATAGCCTTTTGAATCGTTCCATCGGCATCTTTTCCAGAGCCAGTGAAGGTAATAGCATATGGGGCAGGACCCGTCAGACCTCTGTCTGCTGTTAAAGATGTACAAATAGGAGGTTGCTGAACGCCACTGGGACCTGGAGTGGGTGTATTAGTTGGTATAGGTGTATCTGTAGGCGTTGCAGAAGGCCCTGGAGTGGCCGTAGGGGTGGCAGAAGGCGTTGCTGTTGGTGTAGGAGTATCTGTAGGTGGCACAGGTGTACCTGTTGGTGGTACGGGTGTTGCCGTTGGAGGAATAGGAGTATTTGTTGGCGGCATGGGTGTATTTGTCGCAGGTGGTTTTGGGGCACAACTAGTATTGGTCGCATACCAACTTGCTGCCCATGTTGTATGCAAATCAGATGTTCCAAAAAAACCTCCCGTGCTTGTTGAAAAGAAAAAGTCATATTGAAAAGTTCCACAAGCAGGTGTGGCAGGAGTATAACTAAGGTATTTTGTAGAGCTTGTTGAGTAAGAAACGGGATTAGTCCCTGTATCTTTTCCCGGACCTAATGTGACAGTTGAGGTGTATCTAACATTCTGGTTTTCTAGACACGGGCTTTTGTTTCCTTCAGGACAAAAATTTTCCAGCCAAATTGGTTGGATTGTTATTGTCTGGCTTGAAACGTTTTTTAATGTAAAATTTGCAGTATAAGTTCCGGTTGAAGGGTCATAATGGTCTCCACTATAAGTAACATAAATTTGACCTTTTGAATCATAGCTTACATAAACTTGTCCAGCTGCTCTTTGTCTAACAACTTGCTGCTGTTGAACAAGAAGAATTGTTACCGGTAGCCCAATTAAAACAAGGAACGCAAAAGCAATTAGCCCAACTACTCTGGGTTGACGAAACCATTCAATAAAATCCTTCATGACTAATAATAAATTCCGCAATTTAATTGCTTAAATTCAGCGTATCAAAAAAAAATGATAAATTGCAAGAAGCTAAAAAGAAATTTATAAAAGTTTATCTAAATTATTCATTTTGTAAAATGCAATAGAAATGAGCCAACTTGCAATAAATACAGCAATAATAAACAATCCTAAATTACTAATGCTTATGCTATTCATAAAGGAAAAAAATTGATTATTAACTTGTAAGGCTTGCCCAATCAATTGAATCCCCTCTAGCCCACCAATAAAAAGTGCAATAAAAACGGAGATAAAAGTAATTGTTAGATTATAATACAGTTTTCGTATTGGTTTAATAAATGCCCATCCGTATGCTCCTAGCATAAGTACTCCATCTAGTGAATCAATAAGTGCCATTCCAATAGTAAAAGAAAGAGGTAAAAGTAAAATTGCAAAAAAAGGTAATACAGTAGTAGAAGTTGCCGAAAGAGTAAGCAGAGCAATTTCGCTTGCTGTATCAAAACCTAGTCCAAATAAAAATCCCAAAAAATACATATGCCATTCAGCAGAAATAGCCTTTATAAACGGCTTAAAGAGTCTTAAAAGAAAACCTGATGTGTGAATATGCGTATGAGCATGAGAAAGTAAGGGAGATTTTGTTTTTACAGCATGGATAAATGTATGAAATATTTCTAAGAAAGTAATGAAATTAATAATTCCAATAATAAGTAAAAAAATGCTAGAGATAGCAGTTCCAAGAATTGCCCCAAACTGTTCAAAATAGGGAAGTGTTGTCTTTACATAATTTGCTGAAAGAGCCAAAAAAACAGATAACAGGATGACAACCGTAGAATGCCCTAATGAAAAGAAGAAACCAATAAATACAGGTTTTTTACCTTCATGCATAAGTTTTCTTGTTGTATTATCAATTGCAGCAATATGATCTGCATCAACGGCATGACGAAGTCCCAGTCCAAAAGATAAAAAGACAAGCCCAAGTAAAATTGGAAATATTTTTGTAAAATATATGGTGAATGCACCGATTACAATAGAAAAAAAGGAAAGAATAAGACAGAGAAAAATAATTTGTTTTTTAATGTGAATTGATGCGCGAGTTGTTATAGAATAAATTTTTTTAAGAAAATCCATGAATTATTGATATATTTCAATAATTATATCAACTGTTTTTAGAAGTTACAATTCAGCAGATAATAACTCATTTTGCGATAATACATGAACTTTTGCCAAATTTTCTTTTTGCTCTAAGTAACGCACAAGAATTTTATAAATATCAACATCAAAATGCATATTATCTTGATCATGTTTTAAAATGCACCATCGATTAACAATAAGCTTTTCTTCTAAATTAGAGTCAATATTTTTTTCTGTAATAACAACAGGACCTTTAAACGGCCATTTTTTTAATTTTTGATTGGAAAATGCCTCAAAAAATCGCATGTTATATT
>JAKAEF010000046.1 GCA_021820025.1 bacterium
ATAAATGCTTATTTGTTTACGATTGTAAAAAAAATAAAAAATTGGGATACAAAACAAGAAAAAAATTGCGGCTGCATAATAAAATAAAGGAATTCCTAAAAATAACACAGAGCTTAATGGAGCATTAGTTAAATTGATATTACTAAAACTAAAAAGAGTATCAGGTTTCCCAAAAATTATTGAAGGTTTATAAATTATCCACCAAAAATTAAATGCAAATGATGTAATATTTTGAAGCTCTCCAGTTGCATTTTTAGGAAAAATTTGCAAAATCCATGATATAGGATTATATGAAATTGGAAGTATTAATAAAAAATATAGTATTAATGACAAAAAGGATCCTAAAAAAATCTTTTTTATATTTTTAGTATAGATATACAAAATAATTAAAAAGAAAGGTAAAAGAGGCAGTAAAGTGTATTTTATAAAAATAGATAAAAAAAAGGAAATTATTGAAAAAATGTATTTTTCTTTCTTAATTAAATATAAAGACAAAAGACCAAAAAGGGAATATAAAGAATCCATTTGTCCCCAGAAAGAACTGTTATAAAATATAACTGGATTAAAAAGAAAAAAAGATACAAGTAATAATGATTTTTTTAAGCTTGTTTTATCTTTAACTAGCAAATAAATCAAAAATCCTAATAATAGATCTGCAAAAATAGAAGGTAGTCTTAGAAAAAAATCGATTAGTATTCCATTCATCCATTGGTTTTGCTGAATTGTTGTATGTGTTAGATGTAAGAAAATTTTTGCAACTTGTAAATTAGTAAAATATGCAGAATATAAAATATATAATGACCCTGGTAATAAATTGTATGGTAATGTCCCAAATGTTAAATATTTAGTTGAATATGTATTTGCTGGGCCATGAAGGTATGTAATTTTTACCCAGTCCCTATAGCGGATAATATCAGTATTTTCTCTATAATTAAAAGACCAAAATGTAACAATAATTCTAAAAATAAAGGCAAAAATTAAAAGTAATACAATTGGCAGAACTTTTTTTCTCATATCAAATTAATTTGTGCCATTATACTTTAGTATTCTAAATGCTTTGGTACTGTCCTTTCTATATATTACCTGAAGCTCAGTAAAGCTTGGATTATCTTTACAATCTCCTGCTTCAACAATAATTGCATTAGAAGGTAGAGTCTTTTTATCTAATTTGTTTGGAGGGCACCAATCTTGGATAAAAGTTACATTGTTAATTTTATCTATCATCATTCCTTTTTGAAATTTTCCAGCAAGTTCTTTGCTAAGGTTGTTGTTATAAAAAAGATAATAAACTGGAAGTGCTTCATAAACAGGTATATATACTTGCTCGCTTGGATATTTTTTAATCGCGAGAATCATCTGTTTGTTTCCATCATCGCGCAAAATTGATTTATATGATGCTGCTTGAACAGTATATCTGTGCCAAAAATATATAAATTCTCCAATTATTGAAATACATAAAATACTTACGATACAGAACAAGATTTTCTTATTTTTTCCTGTTAGAATAATTAATTTTTGCAATCCTATTGTTGCTAAAAAAATAAGAGGAATCATCATAAAAAGATCTCTATGAACATTGGGTACGTCATCTATGGTTAAAACAGCAGCAGCAGGAGCAGTTAAAAATAAATACAAAATAAGGTAGTAGTATTTTTTCTCTAGAAGTAGCTTCTGCGGAAAAAGTAAAAATAGAAATGGAATAAGGAGTGTAATAAAGATTAATCCATCATTTGGAACAACGTATCTATCTGGAAGTCCTCCTTTTATAAATAAAAAGTTTGGAGAAAAATATGTTAAGTAATTGCTAATAAATAATTGAGAATAGCCAATTATTTTATTATTAAAAATGCGAGCAACAAAAGCATTGTTATGTCCTTCGGCCGCATTTAGTGCAATATCTTGACCCTTTATGCTATTGGCTATATCTGTATTTTTAAATAATGAAGTTTGTAAAAATCTTCCTTGTCCCCATACAGTTAATCCAACAATACCTGTAAAAGCAATAAAAATTAGCAAACTAACTATAAAACGTTTTCTAAAATTTTTTGCTAGTATCGGAAAAGGTAATAATAACGCAGGGGTAAGAACTCTAAATGTAGGATACATAAAATAAGTTAAAAATAAAAGAAAGTTTCCCACGAATAAAAAGCTCATTTTTTTATTAATAAGAGATTTAATAAGAAAGTCAAAACCAAATAAAAATACCGTTAGCCCCAATATTCCCTCAGAAGTTGCTCTAGATAAAACAATATGCCATGGCAAAATAGCAATTAAAAAGGGAGGTAGAAAAGATAGTTTTCTTTTTCCAAAAAAGATTTTTGATAATGAATATATTGGAAAAACAATTAAGGCTCCAAAAAAAGAAGTAGGAAATCTAACAGCAAACTCATTTACCCCAAAAATAAATGTTGAAAGTCCATTAATATACATTGGAAGTATTACTCTATAATCTCCAAACATATCAAAATAGACTAAAGGCCAATGATTTCCATATGGATCCTGTCCATGCATAAGGATAAATCTTCCAACATACCCGCTTACAATTTCGTCAATGTGAAAGCCATATGGTATTGTTGAGAGATTAATTAGCCGCAAAAATAATGCAAGTAAAAAGATGGCAAAAATAGTTAAGGACGATTTGTTAAAAAACTTTTGTTGCTTTATTATTAGCATGGTTAGCTTGATTGTAATATATATTGCAGAAAAAAAATAGGTAAGTTACTGTAATATTATAAAGATATGAAAAAAATGCTTTTCTTTAGTCCTTGGATTATCATTACAATTTTTCTAGTTTTCGTAAATAAGCTCTATTTTGACAGAATAGTCGGATTTAGCTTTGGGGATGAGTGGAATAGTTTTATGTTAGCGTACTTTATGCAAAAAGGAAGGGTTTTGTATTCCCAAATCTTTACTAATCATCAAATGCTCATTGCTTACATAAGTTATTTACTTCAAGTCCTATTTCATCCAAATACTTTATATAAGTTAGTTTTTATTCATAGAATGTCTTTAGTTGTTTACGGATTTGTTTTTGATGTGTTACTTCTTGTTCGTTTTAGAAAAAAAGCTGCATGGTTTGTTATTGCATATGAATTAACAAAATATTATTTATTTGGAAATATTTTTTTGGCTGAATCTTTTCTTGTCTATCCACTAGTCTATTTATTTTTCTTAAGTTTTGAAAGATTAAATAAAAAAAATATTTTTAATTGGGAAGTTATTTTTTCGGCAATAATTACTTGGTTTGTGCTATTTATGCGGGAACCATATATTCCATTAGTTTTGTTTTTGTATATAACAATACTTTGGAAATTCAAAAATAAAAAAATTATTTTCGCATCTTTACTTTTATGTATTATTCTTTCGTTTTTAACCCTTCTTACTGTACCGTTTAAGGATTATTTTCAAGATGTATTTTTATTCAATTTTAAAACAGTTATTCCATTTGAAGCGAAAAGTAGTGGAACAAATGGATTGGGAATTTTTAAAATTCTTTTTTATCCCTTATTAACTTTTTTTTGGGGGAAATGGAATTTTTTTAGAGAGGTACTTATTGGAAGTTCAACTTTATACATTTTGTTTAGCATATATCTACTTTTTAAAAGGAAATTTAGATTATTTTTTTATAGCTTTATCGCTTTAGCACTTGCAGCTGTTAGAATTGTTGCTCCAGGAACAATATTTTATGAAGCATTTCATATGGTTATTTGGTATGCATTATTTATAACAACAATTGTTTGTATGTTGGCAGAAATTATTTCTATTTCTAAAAAAAAGATTGGACTTGTTGCAATGGGGTTATTTATAGTATGGATTGTATTTTTATTCTCTCCACAATCTTTTATTTGGGAAAAAGTAGATAAAAATACTGTTTTTACTATTAACTATGCTCAATATTATGCAAATGGGGAAGTTATTAGACAATTGTCTTCAAAAAACGATACATTGTTTACTGATTTATGGGATTACTTAATTTATTGGCAGGCAGATTTAAATTCTTCGTATAAATATTCCATTTATACATTTGTTATGCAGGGCTATAAGCCCTTTCAAGACGCCAGAATAGCCATGTTTAAAACAGCTCCTCCTGATTTTTATTACACGTATTGTCCTAAAGGAGTATATGCATCAGAATTATTGCCAAATTTTATAAAACAGGACTATGTTGAACTAAATCATAATAATCTTCCTTCTTGCTTATATGTCAAAAAATCTAAAATAGCTTCCATTCCACAAACCAAATGGTCTACTATTGCTCAATTGGGATTTTCTCTTCCCCAATAATTTGATAAGATGTGTGTAAGGCCAAAAATACCATGAAGAGAATTTATTGGTTATTAGTTATTATTGTTGCTTTAGCCGCTTTTCTTAGATTTTTTCAACTTGGTCAAAATCCACCTTCACTTACTTGGGATGAAACAGCCTGGGGATATAATGCATACGCATTAGGGATTACTGCAAAAGATGAGTTTGGAAGATTTTTACCTCATGACTACTTAGAATCTTTTGGTGATTATAAACCTCCAGTTTATGCATATGCAGATGTTCTTCCAGTAAAAATGATAGGACTTAACGAATTTACTACCCGTTTCCCATCTGCTTTTTTTGGAACACTTACCGTTTTACTAACTTTTTTTCTGGTTAGACAGCTATTTAAAAAATCTTTGTACAAAGATTTGTATGGATTAATGAGCGCTTTTGTTTTGGCTGTTTCTCCATGGCATATTATGCTATCTCGTGCTGCCTTTGAACAAAATGTAGCAACGTTTTTTGTAGTAACAGGTGTATGGCTATTTTTAAAAGCAGTGCAAGAAAATATGTGGTATTTATCTTTATCTGCTGTTTCGTTTGTTATTACCATGTATACGTTTAATTCTCCACGAGTTGTTAGTCCATTATTAGTGTTACTTTTAGGTTTAGTATATATAAAGACTCTTTGGAAAAATAAAAAACAGACAGTTGTAGCAATAATAATCGGAATCGTTCTTTTTCTCCCTACTGCAAAGTTCCTTTTATCTTCTCAAGCGGCACTTAGATATCAGCAGGTAAATATTTTTTCAGATGTCTCCTTTGTGCAAACGTCTAACCAAGAAATTGCTAATGATAAAAATGCTTGGTGGTCAAAGATTATTCATAATAGACGATTTATTTATGCCGCTGCATTTATGCAACATTACTTTGATAATTTAAATCCAGGATTTTTATTTATTCATGGAGATGGCAATCCTAAGTTTGCTACTCAAGACACAGGAGAAATGTATTTATGGGATATTCCATTTTTTGTTCTTGGTATTTTATGGGTATTTAAGAAAAAAGAAGGAGCATGGTTTATTATTCCTTTGTGGCTTTTGTTAGGAATAATTCCGGCAGCTACAGCACGAGAAACACCGCACGCTTTACGAATAGAAAATGCATTGCCAACATTTCAAATTTTTGTCGCTTATGGGTTTGTGCAATTGATGATTATACTAAAAAAACATAGAAAGCTTATTGGAACTATATTATTAGCATTGCTTTTTGCAAACGTTTTATATTTTGAGCATGGATATTACACTCACTATATAAATGAATATGCAGATCAGTGGCAATATGGATACAAAGATGCATTTGCATATACAACTTCTGTACAAGATAAATATTCCAAAATAGAATTTACTGACGCATTAGGAAGACCCTACATTTATTATTTGTTTTACTCAAAAACAAATCCTCAGGTTTTTAGAAAAACGGCAAATATTACCCGAGATGCATTTGGATTTGTGCATGTTAATAATGTTGGGAAGTACTATTTTCCAAAAGACTTGCCGCAAAATGGAAATAATGTGCTTTTTGTAAATATTCCATCAAATGTTCCAAATAGCGCTCATATTCAAAAAACATTTTATTTACCAAATGGGAATGTTTCTTTGGTAGCATATACATTATGAAGACTATAAATGTAATTTTAGATAAATATAAATGGGTTATTTTAGGAGTCATTCTTGTTGTGGCTATTATTTTTCGGTTTTGGCAATTAGGAGCTGTTCCTGCATCTCCTGATTGGGATGAAGCAGCCCTTGGATATAATGCTTATTCAATACTGCATACGGGTCGTGATGAGTATGGGGCATTTCTCCCTGTTGTTATGAGATCTTTTGATGATTACAAGCCTGCATTGTATTCCTATATATCTATTCCATCAGTTGCTTTATTTGGTCTCAATGTGTGGGCAGTTAGACTCCCTTCTGCTGTTTTTGGAGTTTTAACTGTCTTGGCAGTTTATTTTATTGCAAAAGAATTATTTAAAAAAGAAAGTGTATCTCTTTTAAGCTCTTTCTTGCTTGCGATCTCTCCATGGCATATTCAGTTTTCCCGTCTTGCGTTTGAGTCAAATGTCGGACTTGCTTTTAATGTGTTTGGAGCCTTGTTTTTCTTAAAAGGATTAAAAAGACCATGGGTTTTGTTTCTTTCAATTGCTAGTTTTGTTGCAAGTGCATATGTCTATCAAAGTGAAAAAGTATTTTCTCCTCTTATTCTTCTTGCACTTGCAATAATTTTTAAGAAAGAATTATTTAAACTTCCTAAAAAATATATTTATTCTGCTGTTTTATTAGGATTTATTTTAAGCCTCCCAATGCTGTGGTATATTGTTTCAAATAAAAATGCGCTAGAAAGAGCACAGGGAGTGAGTGTTTTTGCAGATCAATCATCTTTAAAGCAAGATGCTGCTAGACTATTAACAGATAGACAAAATCATGATTATCTGGGACTGGTTTTAGACAATAGGCGTTTTGTTTTTGCAAAAGAAGTGGTAGCAAATTATATTTCTCATTTTGATTTTAATTGGTTATTTATTACGGGTGATTTATCTCGTCATCATGCTCCCAATATGGGTCTTGTATACATATGGGAATTACCGTTTATTCTTGCGGGAATTTATTTTCTACTTTTTGGAGAATATGATAAAAAAACAAAATGGACTATTTTTTCTTGGTATTTATTAGCACCTGTTGCAGCATCAGTTACAACTGGAGTCCCACATGCTGTGCGTGCTCTTAACTTGTTACCGACATATCAGATTTTTTCTGCAATTGGCATTATTAGTCTTTTTACTCTTATTAAAAATAAAAAATTTCTTTTTAAAACAGGACTAGTTATTATTATTCTTTGTGCAGTACTAAATATTTCTTATTATGCAGATCAATATTTTGTGCAAACAAATTACTACACTGCAATTGATTGGCAATATGGATATCAAGAAGCTGTTCCTACAGTGAAAGCGATTTTACCAAAATATAAAAAGGTAATTGTAAGTAATCAGCCATATATGGATCAGTCATATATGTTTTTCTTATTCTATCTTCAATACCCTCCTCGAGAGTACCAGATAGATTCAGCAATGGCCTCTGGAGGATTTAGAGAAAATCATCAATTTGGTAAATTTGAATTTAGGACAATAAATTGGAACACAGAGAAAAAATCATCTGATATCTTATATGTTGGACGAGCTTCTGATTTTCCTCCCAATGCAAAAGTAATTAAAACTGTCACTTTCCCGAATGGAAAACCAGCAATGCTTTTGGTAGAAGGATAATATGAAAAAAATAAAACAATTCTTTTTATCAAAAAGATTCTCTCTAATCTTCTTTTTTTCTCTTTTACTACTTCATTTTATGCTTAGAATATATAAAGTTGATGTTTATAATCCT
>JAKAEF010000047.1 GCA_021820025.1 bacterium
TAAGAGCATCTTGTACACGACTATTTTCGGGAATTGTGTATGCCCCGCTTTTAAAAACAGCACCTTCCACATCTACAATAATCGTTTTCACGGTTTTCACAGGATTTTTTTCGGCAATTTTTGTTTCGGTAATTGTAATTTCTTCGCCTTGGGGATTTTGAAAATACACTATCATACCAGATACAAACAATATCAAACCAACACATGCAACTCCAAGAGGTAAAAAATAGTATTTTGGAACTTTTTTTAGAAGGGAAACTAGTTTTATATGTACTGTTTCCATTATCTGCTTACCACCATAATATACTGATTCCCTTCTACCTGCAATTGTCTTCTCTGCTCAATATCTGCAAACCGCATTGCATACTCACGAGCGTTATATATAGCTACCGTAAAGCCTTGTGCCTCTAAGATTTGTTGTGCCAAACCAAAGTCTTGAATATTGTATTTTTCAACACTTCCGCTCGTATAATGCCCCTTAATATACTGTCTGGTAAGTTGGTGATTCGCGCTGCCAGACATTTCTGCGTAGCACTTATCATTTATGACTGCTACGTCACCGATTACAAAGATTCCACCCGAAGCTATTGTGGTTTCAAAGGCTTCTTGCACTCGCTGTATAAGACCGCCAGGAACATTTACTTCTGCAGTTGGCAAAGCATCATATCTTGCTAAAATTTCTGCACCATATAGAACCTGTTGCATATCAACGGGCTCCAAATGTTCTGCAATTTCAAGCTTTTGTAAAAGCCCTAATAAAGAAATTCCTCCTATGTTTTCCCAAACTCCTGTTCGTAGTGCAACAAGTACTGCTGCTTTTTCTTGTGCTTCAAAAAAATCAGGAACAGAAATTCTATAAGAAGCTACACACCATTCTCCATTTTGTGTTTTTACATATCTTTTATCTCCTGGTAACCAAACACTATCAAATGCATAAGTGCCTAGCACTACGTCAAAACGCCCTCCATCTGCGTGAGAGACTTGTAAGGGATCGTGCAAATCATAAACCCCAGTTTTAAGCGTTATATTACTTCCCACTTCTCTCTCTGCAGTTGGCGGCAAAATATGAGGTGCAAAATCAGTGAGAGTGACATCAAATCTGCTTCTAGTCTGAGACAAATATCGCCAGCGATTTCTTACTCCGGCTGCTATTTCTAAAACTCTTATTGGCATTCTCCCCCTATGCGCTAAATGCGACTCAATTGCATTCCCTAAAGCAAGTTGGACTGAAGGAATTTCTACAAAAAATGGAGATAAACCAGATCCACCAAATGCAGTATCTGCCGGCAAAGCAAACAATGCTCTATTTAAATCATTCAATGCATCTGGAGTAAAATTTGGCCGTACGGCAATTTCTGTCATGCTTCCCAAGCGCATAATCTCATCAAAAGCCAATACCTGATGAGCAAGTGGAGATAAATTTACCTGCGAACCAGTTGAACGTGGAACATATGTTCCTGTTTCTCTTTCTGGACGTGACTGGATTACTTGTTTCCCTGAGGTATTCCGTTGCATGGCTGTAATATAGGCCTTTTAAAGGAGAATTGCAAGCTACGTTTTTAAGAAGATATTATTCTTTTACAACGATATTTATAAGCTTATTTGGCACATAAATTATTTTCCCTACTTGTTTGGCTTCGGTATATTTTTTAATCTTTTCTAAAGCTAAAGCCTGTTCTTCTACTTGTTTTTGCTCTTTTCCCGCTACAATTGTCATATTGTCTCGTACCTTTCCATTTACCTGTACAACTACTGTTATACTGCTTTCTGCCAAGTATTTTGCTTCAAATGTTGGCCAACTTTGCTTATGCAAAGATCTAAATTGGCTATCATTTCCACTTATTGATTGCCAAATTTCCTCTGTCATGTGGGGAGCAAAAGGAGCTAAGATTTTTATAAAGGTTTCTAATTCTTGTTTTGTTAATGGCTGGCCTTGTGTTTTACTTCTGTTACTGACAAAGTTATACCATTCCATTAAAGCGGCAATAGCAGTGTTATAGCGCAAATTGCTGATTTCTTCTGTCGCTTTTTTAATAGCCTTATGCATTATTCGTAGTGACTCTTCTGATAATGCTTCTTCTGAAGGATTTTCTGAAAACTCATGTGCAATAAACCATACCCGCTTTAAGAATCTATGCATTCCTTCAATGCCACTATCTGAGAAGTCTCCTCCTTGAGAGAATGGACCTAAAAACATTAAGTAGGTGCGCAAGGTATCTGCACCAAACTTTTTAATATATGCATCTGGCACAACTACATTCCCCTTGCTCTTACTCATCTTGGCTCCGTCTTTAATAATCAATCCATGAGCTCTAAATTTAGCAAACGGTTCTTCAAATCCTATTAATTTCATGTCAGACAAAACCATAGTAACGAAACGAGAATATAACAGATGTAGCACTGAATGCTCCGCTCCGCCAATATACATAGTAACTGGCAACCATTTTTTTACCCTTTTTGTATCAAAAGGGGCACTATCTATATCAGTTGAGGTATATCTAAAGAAGTACCAGGCACTATCTAAGAAAGTGTCTGACACATCTGTTTCCCGTTTTGCAGGGCCAGAACATTTTGGACAAGTTGTCTTAACCCAGTCGGTAAGTTGTGCAAGTGGAGATTCTCCTGTTCCGGTTGGTTTCCAATTTTCAACATCTGGAAGTAAAACTGGCAAATCTTTTTCTGGTACTGGTTGCCATCCGCATTTTGGACAATTGATTAATGGAATTGGCGGACCCCAATATCTTTGTCTGCTAATGAGCCAATCGCGCAAATGATAGGTTGCAACCCGCTTACCCCACCCTTTTTCTTCTATGTAGTCCATAATTTTTTCTGTTGCCTTGTGAATATCCATGCCGTTTAAAAAGTCTGAGTTAATCATGGTTCCTTCATCTTCTTGCACCTGCTCTATTGCAGTAATTGGACTTGTATCATTGTCCGATCCTACAACAACTCGCTTAATTTCTAAATGAAACTTAGTTGCAAATTCAAAATCTCTTTTGTCATGGCCTGGGACTCCAACCAGTGCACCTGTTCCAAATCCCATTAAAACAAAATCAGAAACCCAGATTGGCATTTTATACCCTGTTAAGTGATTTATTGCGTAAGCTCCGGTAAAAACTCCTGTTTTTTCTCTTCCTTCGGCTTGTCTTTCTATATCAGATTTCTGAGAAGCAGCTTTAAGATATTCCTCTACTTCTTTTTTGTGCTCTGCAGTTGTAATTTTGGCAACCAATGGATTTTCTGGAGCAAGTGCAATAAATGTTGCACCAAAATTAGTATCTGGGCGTGTAGTAAATATGGTTACTGTTTCTTTCGCGTTTTCAATTGGATAGGTTATGTTAATTCCTTCTTTTTTACCAATCCAGTTTCTTTGGGCAATTCTGACCTTGTCTGACCAGTCAAGCCCTTCAATGTTTTTTAGTAAGCGGTCTGCGTATTTAGTAATTTGAAAAAACCATTGCTCTAAGTTTCTTTTTTCTACTTCTGTTCCGCAGCGCTCGCATTTGCCATCAATTACCTGCTCATCTGCCAACACGGTTAAGTCTTTTGGACAAAAATTAACCGGAGCTTTTTTTCTATATGCCAAACCTTGATTAAATAATTGAATAAAGAGCCACTGTGTCCATTTGTAGTATTTTGGATCATAGGTTTCTACCTTTCTTTCCCAATCAAAGCCGTTTCCAATTAAATGAAGCTGTCTGTAAAAGTTTTTTTCAGAAATTGCTGCGTGTTCTTTTGGAGTACGACCTACTTTAATAGCATAATTTTCTGAATGAATACCAAAGCCGTCTAAGCCAATTGGCTCTAGTACATCTTTGCCTTGCATTCTCTGAAAACGGCCGTAAATATCTGTTCCGGTAAATGCATACATATTGCCAACATGCAATCCTTCTGCAGATGGATACGGAAACATCATAAGGTTATAAAAAGGATTTTTGGCATTTTCTATGTCTACATGATATGTTTTATTTTCATCCCAAATTTTTTGCCATTTTTCTTCTAAAACTGTTGGATCGTATTTAGCCGGCAAGGTTTTTTTGCTTTTCATACCTGTTAGTATAGCATAAAATTCTTGCTTTTGAAGTCATTTTTCCCTACTATACAAATATGAAGATTTTCTGGCATGCCGTTGTTTTAATTCTTTCTTTCTTGCTTGTCTTTATTTGGAAACAAACTCTTCTTTCTGATTTTACCGTTCAAGCACTAGGTATTTTGGTGTTAATATACATGGTCATTTCTTTTATCCGCAGAAAACGAAATCCCCATGCAGAACAATTTAGCAGCAGTTCTGATATTTTCATTCTTAATACCGCTATACTACTAATAATAGGGATTACCGGAAACATTTATTCTCCACTCTTTTTCTTGTTATACTTTTTAGGATTTGGCATAACCTTTATTTTTGAACCTGTTTCTGTTTTTATATTTGCTATTGGCACCATAGCAGTGTTTATGCCCGAAGCCATAAAAAACGGCTCTATTGAAAGCTACGTACGACTTGGCTCTGTGTTATTAATATCTCCTCTTGCCTACTTTTTTGGCCGTGAATATCAGGATAGAGATACAGAAGAACAAGTTATAGAGTCCATGGAAGAAAGAACAAAAGAGGCAGCAGATACTATTTCTAAAGATGTAGAAAATGTCCTTCAAGAAGAGAAAAAGGTACTAAAAGACAAAGATATAGAAAAATTAAATGAAATCTTAGAAGAAACAGAAGAACTCCGGGAAGAATCAAAAAAGTAATATGAAATACTCTGCCCGCCTACAAATTGCCATTGGATTTTTTTCATTTTTTGGTTTTTTTATTGCAACTGTGTTGCAAGCACATGCACTAAATATGTCTAATTCCCTTTATCTTTTACAAATGGGAAACCTGAATAGCTTTGCTGGAAGAAAAGCAGGTTCTGGATTTGTATTGCAAGATACCGGTGGACAATTAGGTGCGGGACAATACACCGGTACCAATTATATTATTAAGGCTGGTTTTCAATATATTTCTTCTATTACCAGGTTTAAATTTATTGTTTCTTCCCAAGTTATAGACTTTGGAACGCTTTCTTCCAGCAATCCAGTTACCAGAACCCAAACTCTTACCATAACCAACGGATCTGCATATGGGTATGCGGTAACAGCAGCAGAAAATCACCAGCTTCTTAGACCAGACACAGGATCAAGAATTCCAGATACAACCTGCGACAGTGGAACATGCACTGCCTCTACTCCTTCAACATGGACCAATCCATTAACCTATGGCTTTGGGTATAGATGCGATAATGTAAGCGGCACTCCTTGCGTTTTTACTACGGCAAACTACTATGCTCCATTTGCAAATCTTGAATTTTCTCAAACGCCACAAAATGTCTTAGCGGGAACAACACTGGTTAAGAATGCGCAAGCAACAATTACCTTTAAAGCAAATATTTCTGGGACACAGGCACCTGGCAATTACATTAATCAAATAAATTATGTGGCAACACCCACCTTTTAATATATGAAAATTGTGAAAATAAAAATAATAAAGTTTTTAGCTGTTTTGCTTGGTATTATAGGCATTATCCCTATTTTTATACATCCTGCTTTTGCACAAGAAATATCTTTAGGAGTCTATCCACCTATTTTACAAATTAATACAGAAGCACCAGCAAGTGTTAAAGCACCCTTTACTATAGAAAACAACAGTGACAACCCAATAGATTTGGATATTGTACTTAAACCTTTTACAACATCTCCTAAAGAAGATGGCGAAGTTTCTTTTTTACCCGAGGGTCAACAAATGCCAGGAGCCGATCCAAATATTTTTTCAAAAATGCAGATTTATAACGGATCGAGTGTTATTACAAAAATTACTCTTGCTCCCCAGCAACAAAAAAACCTAACATTGCATATTGGCATTCCCAGTGATGAACCCCCGTCTGATTATTATTTTACTATTTTATTTGTGTCTCACGGCCAAAATATTACCACTGAAACAACAACAGCAACAACAGCCGGCATTGGGGTAAATGTGTTGCTTTCTATCGGACCCAAAGGTAACACCACAGGATTGTTAAATCAGTTTTCTACTCCATGGTTTACAACTCATGGCCCAGTTACATTTACCACAAGCGTACAAAATACAAGTAATTTTTTTATTGCTCCTAAAGGCGACATTATTATAAAAAATATGTTTGGACAAGCAGTTGGACACATACAACTCTTACCAGTAAATATTTTGGCAAACACAAGTCGTTTTCTACCAGATACAAAATCTGGTTCTTTAGACAAAGCAATTTGGTCAGAAACATTTGTTTTTGGCCTTTACTCTGCAACACTTACAGTTGCTCTCTCTAATACTGGTCCACTTTTTACTAAAACGATATATTTTGTAGCACTTCCTATTAGTTTTTTTATTGGCTTAATTATTCTTTGTTTACTTGCTGCTGCTATTTTCTACCATGTTAGAAGAAAACTGAAGCTTCGTCATAAAATTTAATAAAATTTTAATTTTTTTAAGAGAAAATGCACTTGACAGCATATCTCATTTTTTCCATATAATGGTATATGTCCTTGCTTGCCCATAAAAGGGTTTTTTTGCTGTTGGTAATATTTCTAGGCTTTTTCGCCGGTTGTGTATCACGTGTGCAGGCAGCAACGTTAGGATCTGCATCAGATACCATAACAACTTCCCGCCCTTCAGCTTCTACGCCACTTTCTGCAAATGTCAGTGTTGGAGATGCACAAGCAAGTATCTATAATAATGGGTCTACTTTTTTGGCCTCAGATTCAGCACATTTTTGGGGACAAACAGGAGAAAGTTTAAATGTTGCTACCGTCTCTGCTGCTGCAACCACCCTTTTCTTTACAGCAACAGCAACACAAGCTCATGCTAACGGCACTGCCGTCTCTGTTCCAATTACAGCAGTACATACTATTAAATTTACTACCCAAACAAATATCCCAACCAGCGGAACAATTGTGATTTCATTTCCAACTTCTAACTCTTCAGATTCAAACCAAGCTTCTCCCTCGGCTTCTACCTTTATGTTTAACAATCTTTCGACCAGTAATATTAAAGCTAATTTTTCTACAGGTACATCTACCTGTACATTTGCCATAACAGGTACAGCTGCTGGATCTGCTCCAACAATTACCTGTACTGTTGGCACAGCAGCAGTTACTGCTGGAACAACAGTAACTATCCTTGTTGGATGTACAACAGCAGGCACTTCTTGCGCAGTTGCAAATCAGGTGCCTACTCTTATTAATCCAACAAAATCAGCCACAGCAGGAACAGCAGACACCTGGGCAGTAAATATTGATACAACAGATGCATCAAGTAATGTCCTTGATAACACAAAAATTAAAGTCGGCACTGTAGAATCTGTAACTGTTACAGCTCATATTGATCCGACCTTTACGTTTGTCATTACCGGAGTTGCTAACGCTACTGCTCTTACCTCTTTGTGCACAGATGGAGCAGTTAATAACGATACAACAAATTCTGGTTTTGCCTCTACCTCTACCAATGTTAACTTAGGCACACTTTTGGCAACCAGTGTAAACATAGCAGCTCAAAAAATGGTTATTACTTCAAATGCCATTAATGGATATACCATTACTGCGA
>JAKAEF010000048.1 GCA_021820025.1 bacterium
CTTTCTCATCATTATAGAGAAAAATGGGAATACCTAGAAACTGAATTTGCCAACGCGGAAGTAATAATAAATCAAGTTATTGCAAATTTACAGAATAATACCAATGAAAAAACAAATGCTCAAATGTATAAAGAAAAAGCAATTATTTTATTATCAGACGATTTACATGTACCTGAATTATTAAAAATTCTTGCTGACTCCAGTACTCAATCGTTGTCTCAAACCCAAAAACAGGAAATAACAGAAGTTTTACAAATGCTTGGCTTTATTTTATAAATCTCCTCCAAAATTTTTTGCTCCCTTTTAAGCTTACTTTCAGCAATTTGTTATACAGTACATTTTATAAAGAAAGGAGGTGATATACATGATTTCTAAAAAAATTCTTGTTCCGGTTTTCTCTGTAGTAGTATCCGGAGCAATACTTCTTGGCGGAGGTTTTGTACTAGCTCATGCACAAACACCGAATACGCCTTTTTCAGGATTAGCACAGGCAATTGCCAGTAAATTCAATTTAAATGAAGCTGACGTGCAAAGTGCTATTAGCTCATATAGACAACAACAAATGATAAACCGGCAAAAAATGAGGCTTGATAGGCTTGTAAGCGAAGGCAAGATAACAAGCAGCCAGGAAAGTGCAATTTTGCAAGAGCTTGCAACAATAAAAAATCAATTTAATTCAAGCTCACTTAAGGGCATGACCCAAACACAGAGGCAGCAGGCATTTCAAAACGAAAGGAATGTTATAACACAGTGGGCTCAATCTCAAAATCCTCCAATAAATCCAGCATATGTTTTCCCATTTGGAATGGGACATAAAGGAGGATGGAACAGAACACATCTCACACCTACACCATAAAAGCTAAGAGTATGGTGTATTGCGCTCTCAGGAGTACTACTGGGAGCGCATTGACTGGATAAGCAGATTTCAAAGCAGAAAACTTTTAGCAAATACTTTATAATAGAATTATCCATGAAAAAATTGGTTGTTTTTTGTATTTCTCTGTTGTTTTTGGCCTTTTCAGCTACTCCTACATTTGCAATAGAAGATCCGACAAAGATTCCAAATAATAAAGTTGGAGTGCATATTCTATTTACCTCGGAACTACAACAAGCTGCAAAAATAATCAATTCTAATGGTGGTGACTGGGGCTATGTCACCATTCCAATTCAATCTGGAGACAAAGATATAAAAAAATGGCAAGCCTTTATGGATCAGGCAAAGCAATTGCATATTATTCCAATTATTCGGCTTGCGACAGAAGGTGATTATTTTAATACCAAAGTTTGGAGAAAACCAACACCTGCAGATGTTTTAGATTTTGCTAACTTTTTAAATTCTCTCAACTGGCCTGTTAAAAATAGATATATAGAAGTGTATAACGAAGTTAATAGAGATGATGAATGGGGCGGCAGCGCAAATGCTTCGGAATATGCACAATTAGTAAGCTATGCCGTAACTGTTTTTAAATCTGAAAGTCCTGATTTCTTTATAATTTCTGCTGGTATGGATAATGCTTCTATTAATGGAAATGGAGCCATAAATGAATATACATTTTTTAATCAAATGAATCGGGCAGTTCCCGGAATTTTTAGTCAAATTGACGGGATTGGAAGTCATTCGTACCCAAATCCAGGGATTAGCCAGCCACCAACTGGTCAAACTGTAGAAAGTATTGCAAGCTTTAAATATGAAAGTAACCTTATTGACTCGCTTGCTAATAGACAATTACCAATTTTTATTACAGAGACAGGTTGGTCAAGAAATAGTCTTTCTGATAATACAATAGGAAGCTATTATGCAACTGCTTTTACATCTGTTTGGAATGATTCACGCATTATTGCAGTAACGCCGTTTATTTTAGAAGCAGGTGGTGGACCTTTTGAGCAATTTTCTCTTTTAACACCAGGTGGCGCTGATACTCCTGTTTCTCTTGCAATAAAAAATTTATCAAAGCAAAAAGGAAAGCCAACAAATAATCCCAGTGTACTAGCAGCAGAAACAACTCTCAAAGATGATTCATTACCTGTTAAGTGGTATGGCAAGTCAGATAAGCCTAATTACTCTGCTTTTGTCCTGCATATTACGAAAGTTTTAGGTAAATATTTTCTTCATTTAAATTATTAGCACTATCGCCTTTACTGTGCTACAATGGCAGTAGTCTCTATGGACAAGGAATACTTCCACTCTGGCAGTGGGAAAGCGACACTGGACGAAATTATTAAAACTATCAAAATCTTTCTTGAAGAAGACCCCCAAGCCAAATATAGTCTTGTTATAGGTACAGACTCTCACGAGAAGGATGGATGCGATAGAAAATCATTTTCTATTAATTTGGTGACTGCGATAGTTGTATATAGAAAAGGATTTGGTGGTAAATATTTTTGGAGACGAAAAGAAGTAGCAAATATCCACACTCTCAGAGAAAAAATTTACGCTGAGACTCTTGAGTCATTAGACTTTGCCAGAAACTTTGTTCCCATGCTCAAAAAACAATTAAACGGAACTTCTCCAGATTATGACCTTGAAATTCATGTAGATGTTGGTCAACATGGAGATACCCGCGAAATGATTAAAGAAGTGGTTGGAATGGTTACCGGTCATGGTTTTGTAGCCAAAACAAAACCAGAATCTTATGCGGCATCTTACGTGGCAGATAAACATACATAATCCTCTTGCAAAGAGAATCAGCATATACTACGCTGACAATAGGTGAAAAAACAAAAGCATATTCATAAATCCACAGGTAAAAAACACAAAAAACATACTGCGGTATACTATTTGCGTATATACACGTTAGCTGCTGTTGTTGGAATTTTAGTTTTTGTTGCAGGAACAATTTTTGTAAAGCCTTCACCCTGCGCAAATGCAAAATCATGTACATCTGATTTAAAACAAAATATTCAAAACAACGCCGTTGGTATGTTTGAAGGACATAAAGTAACTCCTCCTAAAATAGATCTAGCAAGTATTTCATCAGAAAATGTTTTGGGCGCAACAACAAACCAAGGCGAAAAACATATTTACGTTGATCTTTCAACGCAAATATTATATGCCTATGAAGGCACTACAAAAGTTATGCAAACATACATTTCTTCAGGAAAATGGGGAAAAACTCCTGTTGGCAATTTTCATATCTGGGAAAAATTAATAGCAACACGAATGGCAGGAGGCGAAGGTGCAGATGCTTACGACTTACCTAATGTTCCCTATGTTATGTATTTTTATAGTGACTTTGGACTGCATGGAGCATATTGGCATGATAATTTTGGACACCCAATGAGTCATGGTTGCGTTAATATGAGGCAAATCGATGCAAAGGCATTATTTAATTGGGCAGATGGCCCTTCTGGGAAAACAAAGGGAACAGCGGTTTCTGTTTGCAATCATTTTACAGCACCAGACATGTGTGAACAGGATAATCCAATTAACCAATAATTATGGTAACAATACGACAACAAGTTGAATTAGAAACAATTTTTTTTATAACCCTTGCAGCTTTGGTGGGATTTTATTTTGTATTTAAAAATAATCAAAATTTTGAAAAACAATTTAGAGTTGCAACTCCTATATTGGCACAAAATAATGATACAAAAATTGTATCTCCTGTTCCCTTAACTCCAAAAGTAGATGTTACTTCTCAATTTTCGCCAGATGGAAATAAAAAGTTAATTATGCAAACAACAACAAATAAAGATTCTTCAAAAACATATGAATTTTCTATTGCCGACATGCAAACAAATGTACAAAAGACCATTTTTACGCAAACAGTTGATTCTACTCTTACGTTTTCAATTCCCTTTAACACATTTTCTCCAGATGATAAGTACTTCTTTGTTGTTGAAAATAAGCCAGAAGAACAAGATTATATGGTATTTCAATCCTCAGGTGAAGCATTTGGTAATGGCCAAAATCTTTTGGATGCAACAAGTATTTTTACAGAAAAAATTTCTAGCTTTACAATTAACCAAATAACCGGATGGGCCTCTGAGACATTGCTTATTGTAGAAACAAAGAAATCAGATGGAACGAATGGCCCTTCATATTGGCTGGATATTCCCAGTAAAGCAGTTATTCCTCTTGCTACTGAGTTCTAATAAAAATTTACCTTCCATGATAAAATAGCTCTATGATTACTGTATTTCACGGAGAAAACACTACAGAAAGCAGGAAAGCATTTTTTGAAAGTAAACAAAAAAATCCAACTGCAGTCACCCTTGAAGGATCAACTGCAACTATTGCTCAACTCTCAGAAAAATTAGAAGGACAAGAGCTATTTGATGAAACAAAAATACTTTTTATAGAAGAACTTATTTCTAAAAGAAAAAGTTCAAAAGATATAGAAATACTTACCAAGTTTATTGCAGAACATGAGAAGGACAATCAAATTTTTATTTGGGAATCAAAGCAACTAACCCCAAAACAACTACATGTGTTTACGTCTGCAACAGTTAAAAAATTTGATTTACCAAAAGAAATTTTTGCATTTTTAGATTCTATTCTCCCCAATAATGCTACTAAGGCAATTGAGATGTTTCATAAAACATTGCAAACAGAAGAGGCTGAATTTGTATTTTTTATGATAGTTCGCCAAATTCGTCTCTTATTAAGTGTTTTAGAGCCAGGAGAGTCTGCAATTGATGAGGTTAAACGAGTAGCTCCCTGGCAAAGAGGAAAATTACAAAAACAAGCAAGTGCATTTGGAAAAGAAAAGTTATTAGAGCTGTTTGATGAACTCTTTATACTTGAGAAAGGGCTTAAAACGGGTAAAAATAGCCTCCAAATATCTCAGATGATTGATTTTCTGTTAGCAAGCCTTTAAAATAACTGTATGCAAATCGACCCAAAAATTTTTAAGGCATACGATATTCGAGGTATTTATCCTACAGAACTTAGCGAAGAAACAATCGTCCCAATTATTCAATCAATCTACACTTTTTTCACTCAATCAATCACAAAACCTAACCCAACAATAGTGTTAGGACGAGATATGCGTATGTCATCTCCTATGCTTTTTGATAAGGCAATAGAAACACTTGTTGCAATGGGAGCACATGTTATTGATGTAGGGCTAGTTTCTACACCCTCTTTTTATTTTTCTGTTTTTCATTATGGGTATGATGCTGGAATTCAAATTACTGCATCACACAATCCAAAGGAATATAACGGAATAAAATTTGTTAAAAATAGCCCAACTGGACTTATAAAAATTGGGAAATCAACAGGAATGGAAGAGGTTAAACAAATGGCTATAGCGTTTGGAATAAATCCCCCATTAATTTCTGCAAGTAAAGGAACTGTTACAAAACTAACAACGGTTTTGCAAGATGATGTAAAAACAGCATTAGAATTATTGGGAAACCCTAAGATTAATAAATATACCATTGCTGCAGATCCTGCAAACGCAATGGGTGCTCAATATATAGAGGCGCTTTTCCAAACAATTGAAGCAAATTTAATAAAAATGAATTTTAATCTTGATGGAAGCTTTCCAGTGCATCAACCTGATCCTTTAGATTCAAAAAATTTAATAGATCTGCAAAAAAAAGTAGTTGCAGAAAAAGCAGATTTTGGATTAGCCCCAGATGGAGATGGAGACAGATTATTTTTTGTAGATGAAAAAGGAGAAATTGTGCCTCCAACAATCATTACTGCACTTGTTGCACGAGAGCTTTTAAAACAACAAGAAGGAGCTGTTATTTTGTTTGATATTCGCTACATTTTAACTCCAATTAAAATAGTCGAAGAAAACGGGGGGAAATGGGAAGTCACTAAAGTTGGTCATGCATTTATTACTGAAAAAATGAATGAAACAGGAGCAATTTTTGCAGGAGAATCCTCTGCTCACTATTATTATAAAACAAATGGAAATGCAGAATCGCAACTGGCAACAATTTTAAGTGTTTTAAAAGTTTTAACAGAAGAAAATAAAACACTTTCGCAAGTAGTAGAAGAGTTGCGAAGAAGTTACGAATCAGGAGAATTTAATTTTACTGTTTCAAATGCACCAGAAATTATGGAACTTTTAAAAACAAAATACCAAGACGGAGAACTTAATGCATTAGATGGTATTGCCATCTCTTATCCCTCTTGGAGATTTAGTGTAAGGACATCTAACACAGAACCGCTTTTGCGCTTAAATGTTGAAAGTTACAGTAAAGATGAAATGGAACAAAAAAGAGACGAGCTAATGAATTTTATTCAATCTTCTAAAAAATAATTTTATTGACATTTTAGTTGTACAGTCCCCGAAAGTGGAGAGAATTGAGAAGCTCCAGAAAGCAAATCCGGAATTCCTGCATATGCATATTTTGCATAATATGTTGTTCCATTTTTGAATGGCTCTGCAAGAGTCTGGTTGGTACCACTTGTTGCATTATGAGTAGAATTTACCAAATCTGTTCCCCCATCTGTTGTCCCTATCTCAAACCAGTAGGAAGCAGCACCTGTAATTGTTTGGAAATTAACTGTTGCTCCCCAATTTTGTGATGGCCCATCAAGAGAACCGCAGGTAACAAAAATATTTGGGGCAGGTGCTCCAAGGGTTGGAGTATAGCTTAAACTTAATGCACCTGTAGTTGATGGTGCACTGAGAGAAATGGCGCTTGAAGTTAGCAAATCCGTGTCTGTACCATCACTTTGCTTTTGTTTAAGAATTGCGATAAAGTCATAACTTGTACTAGGAATTCCCTGCCATACCCAAACAGATAAGGGCTTTGGAACAAAATTATCTACAGCAACTTGAAAACTTGTTGTTCCTGTTACCCGCTCAAAAATAACTACGCGCGAACTAACAGGCGGCTGACCAGTAAAAGAAAGCGTTCCAGAGATGCTTGCCGTTGCACTTTGCGTTGCGGGAGTTGTTGTTGGCGTTACAATCGGCATAAGTAATTCCGCCGTTGGTGTTGGAACACGAGTTGGAACAGGTTTTGCTGTTGGTGTTGGAACATGCGTTGGAGCCAAACTAATCGCAGGAGTTGGAGTAACTTCGGCATTAAAAGAAAATTTTAGCACCTGATTAGCAGCAGGAGCAGTAACTGTTAAGATATTTGATTCTGTTGTTTTCCCATTTGAGAGTAGTTGAGCTTTTATCTGATATGTCACGCCTGATTTTCCACCGTTAAACTGCCAGGAAGAAAAATCTTTAGCGGGTAAATTTACTTCTACTGGCATAAATTGACCAGTTGGTGTTGATGTATCTTTAACAAGTAATGTTATTGTGCTATTAGAAGGGATCGTGCTTGCCAGGCTAAAAACACCGTTAATGACAGTTCCACTCGATACCAGAAATGCACGAATAAGTAAAATAACTATGGGAATAAAAATAACAATACCTATTAACCCAATGATATATTTTTGAGTTGCAGATAAATTCCCCATACTCTCACAGTAGCAAACTCCTATTGTGAAATCAAAAGTTTCATGCTATCCTAAATGTGCAATGATTGATTTAACAAACATTGAAGAAATCCAAAAATTAGATCCCAAAAACGTATATGGCTCCACAG
>JAKAEF010000049.1 GCA_021820025.1 bacterium
ACAGATGCATTTGAAAAAGCAACAAAAAATACTACCGGCAAACCATTTGCAATTGTAGCCAAAACAGAAAAAGGACATGGAGTATCTTTCTTAGCAAATGCAGACAATTGGCATGGAAAACCATTGCCAAAAGATATGTTAGAAAAAGCTCTGCAAGAATTAGGTCCGTTGGAAGACAAACAAGTATTTACATTACGAGTCCCTAAAACAGTTGCTCCAGCAGATAAAAAAGCAGAAACAAGTTTAAATATTTCTTATAAAGTAGGCGATAGTGTTGCAACAAGAGAAGTATATGGAAACATTTTATCCCAACTTGGGAAAGAGAATGAATCAATTGTTGCTTTAGATGCAGAAGTAAAAAATTCAACGTACTCGATAGATTTTATGAAAGCATTTCCAGATAGATTTGTAGAATGTTTTATTGCCGAACAAAATATGGTTTCTGTAGCAGCCGGATTTGCAAGATTTGGGAAAACACCATTTGTTTCCACATTTGCTGCATTTTTAACCAGAGGAGCAGATCAGGTGAGAATGGCATGGCTTTCTCAAGCAGGGATTAAATTTGTTGGTTCTCATGCAGGAGTTTCTATTGGTGAAGATGGAGCATCCCAAATGGGGCTTGAAGAAATTTCACTTTTTGGAACATTGCCAGATGTGGTTGTTGTGCAGCCAGCAGATGCAGTTTCTGCTGCAAAACTATTGCAAGAAGTAACAAAAATTAGGGGTATGGCTTATGTTCAAACGCTTAGACCAAAAACAAAAGTACTTTATGAAACAACAGAAGAGTTCCCAATTGGCGGATCAAAGATTTTACGACAAAACGATACAGATGCAGTAGCTGTTGTTGCAACAGGAATTACTGTTGAAGAAGCGTTAAAAGCAGCTGACCTTTTAGAAAAAGAGGGAATTACTATTACAGTTATTGATGCCTATACTATTAACCCAATTGATAAAAAAACATTATTAGATACTGCAAGAAAAGTAAAAACAAATACACTTATTACTGTTGAAGATCATTTTATTCATGGAGGTATGGGAGATTTTGCAATTGCTGCAGTCTCGGAATATGGTGTAAAAGTAGTTAAAATGGCAGTAACTGGACATTCACACTCAGGAACAAAAGATGAATTACTAGACAAAGCGGGAATAAATGCCTCTCACATTGTAGAAAAGGTTAAATCTCTTATTAAATAAATATGTCCTCAAAATTTTGTTCAGCGTTTTTTCTAAAATGATTGGTGTACAATAAAAATATGCCAAAACTTGAAACAACACAGGTAATAGAAGAACACTGGGATGTGAAGAAAATAATTATAGGAGTAATTGTATTTCTATTTTTGGCAGGTGCGGCATTTGCGGCAAAAGAATATATGTCACCAACCCCAAATACAAGTCAAGATATAACGCATATTCAAACAACAATTGGTGTTAAAGGCGCAGAAACAAGTACTAATAACTCAAATAATACACCAACACAGCAAAGTCCTAATAATGCAACTTTTTCTTTACCATCATCGACTGATATCCAAAATCAAATCCAAAATATTCAACAGCAGGTAACTCACTTAAATGTTACAGATTTAGCATCTTCATCTCCTCAAGTACAATCAATAATTCAGCAAATAGAACAATTACCAAATGCACCGGCAAATGCAGCAAAGGAGGCATGCATCAATTTATGCAACAGACTGTAAAGAAAAAGGGGTTCAGCAGATTTTTAAAAATTTTAGGTCCGGGAATTATTACCGGTGCAGCAGATGATGATCCCTCGGGAATTGCAACCTATTCTCAAACTGGAGCACAATTCGGCTATGGACAACTTTGGACAGCAATTTTTATGCTACCTTTCCAAACTGCTGTACAAGAAGCATGTGCAAGAATTGGAGGAGTAACAGGTAAAGGAATTGCAGCAGTTGTAAGAGAGCATTACAGCAGAAAAATTTTGTATGCAGTTGTATTGCTTGTTTTAATTGCAAACACAATAAATATTGGTGCAGATATTGGCGCAATGGCTGCTGCAACGCAATTAATTATTCCAATTAATTTTGTTATTTTAACATTAGCTTTTACTGTATCTATGCTTTTGTTAGAAATTTTTACATCTTATAAAACGTATGCAAAAATTCTAAAATGGCTTGTTTTAACATTAGTTTCTTATCCAATCACTGTTTTTATAGTGCAACAACCTTGGATTACCATTTTAAAAGCAACACTTATTCCACATATTGAATTATCCTTTAACTTTTTCTTTATCATTACAGGTGTTTTAGGAACAACTATCTCACCATATATGTTTTTCTGGCAGGCATCAGAAGAAACAGAAGAAGAGAAAGAAGAGCATTTAATTCACGGAGATCATAAACCAAGAATCGGATGGAGATTTATTAAAAATATGCGTCTAGATAATGCCTTAGGAATGATATTTTCAGAAGTTGGAACTTGGGCAATTATTGTGGTTGCTGCTACTGTTTTACATCAAAATGGAGTAACAAATATTGGCACAGCCGCAGATGCAGCAAGAGCATTAGAGCCATTGGTAAAAAGCTTTCCTGATGCTGGTTTTATGTCAAAGCTATTATTCTCTGTCGGAATTGTAGGACTTGGTTTATTATCTGTGCCTGTCTTAGCAGGTTCTGCTGCATATGCGTTATCAGAGGCATTTAATTGGAAAGAAGGATTGTCTTTAAAACTAAAAAAAGCACATGGATTTTATGGAGTTATTACTATTGCAACTCTTTTGGGATTATTAATTAATTTTATAGGAATTAATCCGTTTCAAGCATTAATTTTTACCGCTGTTATTAATGGTGTAGTTGCTGTGCCATTAATTTTTATTATCTGGAGAGTTGCTAAAAATGAAAAAATAATGGGAGAATTTAAAAGCGGAAAATTATCTAATATTTTTGTTTTCTTAACATTTGTTGGCATGTTAGCTGCCGCAATTGCTATGCTTGCTACATTTATTCATTAATTTCATAAAAAAACGAAATCAAGTATAATAACTGCATGGACGATTTACACACAAGAGCAAAAAAAATAATAGAAAAACTAGATATTCCTTTAAAGCAAAAGAGAATTCGGGAATTAGAAGTAGAAAGCAGTAAGCCTGAATTTTGGCAAGATCATCAAACCGCAGGTAAAAAAATGAAGGAATTATCCGGTCTGCAAAAAGAAGTAGAAGAAGCAGATATGCTGCAATTATTAGTAGAAGAAGGGCAAACAGAAGATGCAGAGGCAATAATAGAAAAATTAGAAATGTTTTTGTATTTTTCAGGCGCTCATGATGCAAGTGGAGCAATTTTAGCAATTCACAGTGGTCAGGGAGGAACAGAAGCAATGGATTGGACGCAAATGCTTTTTAGAATGTACTCACGCTACATAGAAAAAAAAGGATGGAAATATGAAATTATTGACCAAACCCCGGGAGAAGAAGCTGGTTTTAAAAGTATTACTCTGCAAATTGATGGAGCGTATGCGTATGGGTTTTTAAAATATGAAGCAGGTACGCATAGACTTGTTAGACAATCTCCTTTTAATGCAGATAATCTGCGTCAAACATCTTTTGCTCTTGTTGAAGTATTACCCCAAATTGAAGAAGACAGCGAAATAATTGTTAAAGATGAAGATTTAGAATGGGATTTTTTTAGAGCCGGAGGACATGGAGGGCAAAATGTAAACAAAGTTTCAACAGCTGTGCGTCTAAAGCACATACCAACAGGAATTATTGTTACCTGCCAAACAGAACGATTTCAAAATCAAAACAGAGAATATGCACTAAAATTATTAAAAGCAAAACTTTGGATGCAGCAAGAAGAAGAAAGAAAAAAGAAGAAGCAGCACTTAAAGGAGGGTATAAAACTCCTGGTTGGGGAAACCAAATTAGATCTTATGTTTTGCATCCATACCACATGGTTAAAGATTTACGAACAGATTATGAAACAGGCAATACAGATGCGGTGTTAGACGGTGAATTAGACAAATTTATAGAGGAAGAATTGCGAAAATTATCATAATATGAATTCAATTGAAGAAAGAATTACAAAATTAGAACAAAGAAATTTTCGAGTTGAAACAGATAAAGCGTGGGAAATTAGCTGGAGTAGAAAAATTCTTATTGCCCTGTTTACCTATTTGGCAATTGCTTTCTATTTACAATACATTGTTGGAATAAATCCTTGGGTAAATGCAATCGTTCCAACAGTTGGATTTTTACTTTCAACATTGACTCTTCCATTTTTTAAAAAATTGTGGGTACAATATATTTACAGTCATGAAAAAACAAAAAATAAGTAGACAAAATCCTCTTACTACTGTTACGCTTTTTTCAAAAGTACTAGCTGCTTGTTTATTTATAGCCTTTCCGTTTGCAGGATTTTTTATAGGCATGCAATATCAACAAATGCTATCTATTGTTCAGCAGCAATCTATAGAACAATTTGGAAAATCAGGAATAAAAGGAGTAGTGGTCTCTCTTACTTGTAATGGTGTCAGTAATGCTTCAACAACAATTTGTACTACAAATTTTTATCCAGGTTTTATATCTATTCAAAAACAGGGAAGTTTAGATTACCAAATAGTTCAAGCAGATGGGCTTGGAAATTTTACCGTATATCTTGATCCGGGAACTTATATAGTTTCGCCATTGCAAAAAAATACGTCTCTTATTGCAGGAAGTAAAAGAGAGATTGTGGTAAAAAAAGGTGAAATAAGTTTGGTAACTGTAGAATACAGGGTTAAATAGTGATAAGAATCACTGATAATATTACATAAGTTGTTATTGTACATGTACTATGTCTAAGCAACTTACGCTCCAAATTATTGCTGTAATTTCTTTTATTGGGATTCTTTTTTCTGGCGTTCTTTCTTACAGAGAATTATTTCTAGGTTCTTGCAATCTTTCATTTGTTAGTTGCGGTACAAATACTGGTCCTGTTTTGGGAGTTCCTGCATGTATTTACGGATTTGTTATGTATACAATCGTTTTTATATTTGCTATTTGGGGAATTTGTAGTAAAAATAAATAATCCTCTTACAAATTTCTTATTTCTTACACACATTACTTTTACCCTATGTTATAGTTAGACCTATGGTATTTGCATACATAAAGGAGCTGTTTATTATGGCAGTTGCCTTTGGGTTTATTTTTCTTGGTCGGACTTTTTTAGGAGACTAAAATCTGCATATTAAACCTTGCTAAACATATGGAAATATGGTTATACTGAAAGTGGCCCAAGAATTTGCCTACTGTTGCATTGTTGGGAGGGTACTATGGAGAGAAATCAGGAAACTACCACAGGGTTCCACCAATTTAATGAAAATTCCTCTGCTTCTGCAGGAAAAATTGCTATTTTCTTTGCAATCATTATTGTTTTAGCAATTGGGACAGGTTTTGTATTATCAAAAGTAAATAAACCTGCAGGACAAAATGTGGCAGTTTCTGCATCTGGAAAAGTATCATCAACTGCAAAAGGGACAATAGTAGGATCAAATGATCTGTCTACCTTTAAAGATACAGCAACCGGTGTTTTACAAGCAGGAGGAATAGAAGGAGAAGGTCAGTATCATTTGGTTAGATCTGGTGGAGACAGCCAAAATGTATACTTGACTTCATCTATTGTCGATTTATCTCAGTTTATTGGGAAAAAAATTAAAGTAAATGGGCAAACACAGGCTGCAAAACATGCCGGTTGGCTTATGGATGTTGGTCGAGTGGAGGTAGTAGAATGATAAAACTTGAAAAAGTATCAAAAATTTTTGGGACAGGTGCTGCCGGACTTTCGGATATTAATTTAGTTATAGATAAAGGAGAATTTGTTTTTTTAGTAGGACACACAGGGTCTGGAAAAACAACACTGCTTCGTTTACTTATTCGGGAAATGTTGCCTTCGGAAGGGACAATTTTTATTGGTGACTTAGATGTAGTTGCTCTCCCACAACAAAAAATTCCTCATTTAAGAAAAAAAATCGGAGTTGTTTTCCAAGATTTAAAACTTTTAATGGATAGGACCATTTTTGAAAATGTAATTTTGCCATTAGAAATAATAGGTTTTAAAAAAGAGGAAGCTGCAAAACGGGTTGAAGAATTATTAGAACAGGTGGGTATTTTAGAGCATAGAGATAAATTTCCTGTTCAATTATCTGGTGGAGAGATGCAGAGAGCAGCTATTGCACGTGCCCTTACTTTGTCACCGGATATTTTATTAGCAGATGAACCAACAGGAAATTTGGACAGCAAAACTGCTTTTGATATTGTGGAATTATTATCAAAAATTAATCAAAATGGAACAACAGTTATTATGGCGACACATAATCTTGATCTGCTAAAGAAATACGCTAAAAATAGAGTAATAGCTTTAGAAAAAGGGAAAGTTATTCGAGATCAAAAGCATGCAAAAGAAGAACATAGCGCAGAGAAAAAGGTAGAAGAAAAATCTCAAGAAACAAAAGAACAATCAAAAAGAGAACCAGTAACAAAAATAGAAAAACCAGAAAAAAAAGGAGAGAAAAAATAATGGCACTTTCTTATAAAACCATGTGGCATCATGTAAGACGTTCTCCATATCAAGCACTTGCCGCAATTTTTATTATGGCTCTTACATTTTTAACGGTTTCTATTTTTACATTTCTTATTTTAGGTTCTCAAAAAGTAATAGGCTATTTTGAAACAAAACCTCAGGTAACGGCATTTTTTAGCGACAGTGCAAAACAATCAGATATTAATGCATTAGAACAACAACTGCAACAAACAGGAAAAGTTTCAAGTCTTAAATATGTTTCAAAAGATCAGGCTCTGCAAATCTATAAAGAACAAAATAAAAACGATCCATTACTTTTAGAATTAGTTACTTCAGATATCTTGCCAGCTTCTTTGGAAATCTCAACCTACAATATAGATGACCTTTCTCCAATTGCAGCGTCTTTAAAAAATCTTTCATTTGTACAAGAAGTTGTTTACCAAAAAGATGTGGTAACAACACTTGCAGCATGGACTAATGCAATGCGGGAGATGGGAATAGCCTTAATAATTATTTTAGCTATTGTTTCTATATTTATTATGACAACCATTATTAGTATAAAAGTGGCTAACAAAAAAGATGAAATAGAAATTATGCGTCTTATTGGAGCAACAAATTGGTATATTAGTTTACCGTTTATGTATGAGGGCATGTTTTATGGAGTTGTAGGAGCGTTTATTGGTTGGATAATTGCCTCAGGCGGTCTTTTATATGCAACGCCATTTTTGGAAACGTTTTTAAAAGGAATTCCTCTTCTTCCTATTCCTTTCTGGTTCTACTTGGAGCTTCTGTGTTTTGAATTACTTCTGGCAATTCTTTTAGGAGTTGTCTCAAGTCTACTTGCCGTAAGACGATATTTACAAAAATAAAAAATAGGCTATGAAACTTCGAAAAATATTATTTTTTTTGGCGTCTTTATTATTACTTCTGAACAGTATTTTTGTCCCCAGTTCTGTTAAAG
>JAKAEF010000050.1 GCA_021820025.1 bacterium
ATATGCAAAAATATCCACCATTTATTACATGGTTTGTTATGCAAGGCATACAGATTCTTCATAAGAAAAATCTTCCCAAAGCTTCTGCATAGCTCTTTGAGTCAAATGGTGAATAGGTTATAATAAGACTATGGCACGCATTGGTATAGACTGCAGGCTTTGGAATGAAACAGGGGTTGGTCGTTATATACGAAATCTTGTTTTTTCTTTAGCAAAAATTGATGCAAAAAATACATATATCCTTTTTGTTCAAAAAAGAGAATTTGATACGCTAAAACTTCCCGGAGAAAATTTTGAAAAACAACTTACAAATATTCATTGGCATAGTTTTAAAGAACAAATTGAATTTCCTAAAATTATAAAAAATGCGCATGTTGATTTAATGCATTTTCCCTATTTTTCTGTTCCTGTTTTTTATACAGGAAAGTTTATTGTTACCATTCATGATTTAATTCTTAATCATTTCCCAACCGGCAAAGCATCAACACTTCCTCTTTTTGCTTATTGGCTAAAGCAAGCAGCATATAGATATGTAATAGATTTTGTAATTAAAAAATCACAAAAGATTATTGCAGTTTCCCATGCTACTGCTGAAGAAATAGAAAGTCATTATGCTATCCCAAAAGAAAAAATTGTTGTTACATATGAAGGATTTGATAAAAATATTGCTCCAAAAAGTACAAAAAATATTTTTAAGTCACCATATTTTTTGTATGTTGGTAATGCATATCCTCATAAAAATTTAGAAACGCTGTTAGAAGCATTTAAACAATATAAAGAAGCAAAAAAAGAAAATGTTTATGTATATCTAGTTGGGAAAAATGATTTTTTCTGGGGAAAAATTAAACAAAAAGTGACAGAACTTAATCTAGATAAAAATTGTATTTTTTTGGAATCTGTTTCTGATAAAACGTTAGCAGATTTATATGGTCATGCACAGGCACTTATTCTTCCGTCGTTAATGGAAGGGTTTGGACTCCCTGCTCTTGAAGCAATGGCGCAAAATTGTTTGGTTTTGGCATCAGATATTCCAGCTTTTAAAGAAGTATGCAAAGATGCAGCAGTTTATTTTAATCCCCATTCTGCAGAATCAATGTTTCAAGCAATGCAAGAAGGAATAAGGGAAAAAGAAATAATTAGTGAAAAAAAGAAAAAAGGGTTACAATACGCAAAAGGATTTTCTTGGGAGAAAATGGCAAAAGAAACAGAAAACATTTATGAAAGTTGCATTAGTCTACGATAGAGTAAATAAATGGGGAGGTGCAGAGCGCGTTCTTTTAGCTCTCCATAAAATATTTCCTAACGCTCCTTTGTATACGTCTGTATATAACATGGAAAAAGCTCCCTGGGCACAAGATTTTAAAATAATACCCTCATTTTTACAGAAAATTCCGTTAACGCAGCACCATGAATGGCTAGCTCCCCTTATGCCTTTAGCTTTTGAAAGCTTCTCTTTTGATGGCTATGATCTTGTTATTTCTGTTACATCTGAAGCAGCAAAAGGGATACTTACCAAACCAGAAACAAAACACCTATGTATCTGTCTAACTCCAACACGATATTTATGGAGTGGGTATACGGGATATTTTAAAAATAAAATTTTAAGAATTTTGTCATATCCAGTAGTTTCTTATTTAAAAGCATGGGATAAAAAGGCTTCTCAAAGGCCTGATTATTACCTTGCAATCTCAAAAGAGGTACAAAGCAGAATAAAAAATTACTACAATCAAGAATCAACTGTTATCTATCCGTCTGTAGCATTTATAAATGCAAAAATGACTAAAGAAAATAAAGGTTATTTTTTGGTTGTTTCCAGGATTTCTAAATTCACGCAATATAAAAGAATAGATTTAGCCGTAAGAGCTGCGACCAAACTTTCATTGCCGCTTATTGTTGTTGGAGATGGAAATATACGCTCTCTCAAAAAAATTGCCGGGCCAACCGTTACCTTTGCCGGAAAAGTTACAGACAAAGAACTAGCAACCTATTATGCTAATTGCAGAGCTTTAATTTTTCCAGGCATGGAGGATTTTGGCCTTGTTATGGTTGAAGCACAAGCATTTGGAAAGCCTGTTATTGCATTCAAAGCAGGAGGCGCATTAGAAATTGTACAAGAAGGAGAGACAGGCGTATTTTTTGAGAAGCAGACTGTTGACTCGTTGGCGCATGTATTGGCAAACTTTAACGAAAACGTCTATAATAATAAAGCTTGTATAAAGAATGCCTTGCGGTTTACTTTTGAAAACTTTGAGAAACAGCTTTTACAGACAATAAAAGAAATAGTATGAGAATTGTTATTTTTGCAGGAGGAGTAGGAACAAGGCTTTGGCCACTCTCTCGAAAAAATACCCCAAAACAATTTAGCAGTATAATTGGCGGCTCTTCAACAATTCAACAAACCATTAAAAGACTTGAACCTACCTTTGGGGCATCTCAAATGTATGTTGCAACGGGCAAGCGTTTTAAAGATATTGTTATAGAACAGCTTCCCGAAATTCCAAACAACAATTTTATTTTTGAGCCAGAAATGCGAGATGTTGGTCCAGCAATTGGTCTTGCTACGTACTTACTTGGTACAAAAGATTTAGATGAGCCAATTGCCATTCTTTGGAGTGATCACATGGTCAAAAATGATGCTGCATTTAGAACTACCTTACAAACGGCGGAAAATATTATAAAACAAAAAAAAGCTAATTTTATTTTTATTGCACAAAATCCAAGATTTGCAAATCAAAATATGGGATGGATTCATCATGGAGAAACTGCAATGGAAGAGAATGGTTTGCAATTGTATACCTTTAAAAGGCTGAAGTATAGACCAAAATTAACAGAGGCAGAAGATTTTTTAGAAAGTAAACAATATGTATGGAATTTAGGATATTTTGTTACAACCCCACGATTTTTAATAGAAAATTTTCAAAAATTAGCACCAGAAATGGCTGAAGGATTACAAAAAATTGCAGATTCCTATAAATCTTCTTCCTATGAGCAAACACTTATGGATATTTATCCCACTTTAGAAAAAATAAGTTTTGATGATGCAATCTTAGAAAGATTGGATCCAAAAGGAGTCTATGTTATTTCTCAAGATTTAGGATGGAGTGATATTGGTGCATGGGAATCGTTAAAAGAGGCATTGCAGCAAACAAAAACAGAAAATGTTACAAAAGGAAATCTTCTTCTTAAAGATAGCCAAGATTCATTAGTATTTAACTTTACTCCTCAACTAGTTGTGGGCATTGATTTAGATGACATGATAGTTGTCAATACGGAAGATGTTATATTAATTTGCCCAAAAACCTCTGTACCCAAAATCAAAAAGGTAGTAGAAAGTTTAAGTGGTACGGATCATGAGCACTTAGCCTGATGCCTATGCCGTATACAGAAATTAAAAAGAGTTTTATTTACGAATGTATAAAGCGTTTTACAGATATTATTTTTTCAGTTGCTTTATTACTTCTTTTTTCTCCAGTTATTTTGTGCGTTGCTATTGCTATAAAACTTAATTCAAGAGGCCCAATTCTAGCAGATACTCCAGCCCGTGTTGGGCAAAACGGGAAGCTTTTTAAAATGTTTAAATTTAGATCTATGGTACAAAATGCTCATGAAATTTTACGGGAAAATCCCAAATTTGCAGAACTTTTTGAAAACTATAAAAAAGGAAGTTACAAACTTAAAAACGATCCAAGAATTACAAGAGTCGGAAAATTTATTAGAAAATATTCCCTCGATGAAATTCCGCAATTTGTGAATGTCATTAAAGGAGATATGAGTTTGGTTGGGCCAAGGGCATATTACCCAGATGAACTGAGAGATCAACAAAAAAAGTATCCTCACACACAAGATGCAGTAAAAGTGGTGTTATCAGTTAAACCTGGAATTACCGGATATTGGCAGGTATCAGGAAGATCTGAAATTAATTTTGATAAGAGAATAGAAATGGATGCAAATTACGTAAAGCATAGATCTATATGGTACGATTTATCAATTATTGCCAAAACCCCTTGGGCAATGATTTCTGGAAAAGGTGCCTTGTGATTTACCTAATTGACATAATTTTGTAAATTATTTACTATTTAATGTATGGATGGTTTTCAAAAAATCGATTTAAATTCGGATATTCCTTCGCCATCCAAGGGAAACTCTCCTGTCAAAACTGATATGGTACGAAAAAGATCATCATCAACAGGGAAAACAACAAGAAAAGTTTTATTATGGGTTGTTGGAGTCCTCGTTGTTTTAATAGTTTTTGTAGTGCTAGGAATAATTCTCCCAGCTCTTAAACTTGCTTCTCAAGCAAAAATTACTTATGCAGATGCCAAAAAAGTCTATGCAGATGCTAAAACAGAAAATATTGAATTAGCTGGTAAAGATTTAGATACTACTAAAACAGATATGCAAAAACTGCAAAAAAGTGTGTCTGCAATGGGATATTTGTCTTTTGTGCCAATTGCAAATTGGTATTATTCAGATGCAGTTCATTTGCTTAACGCAGGATTAGCAGGCATTGACGGAGGAAAAGTCCTAGTTGATTCTGTTGCCCCCTATGCTGATGTTTTGGGATTAAAAGGTCAGGGCAGTTTTACTGGCGGTAGTGCAGAACAACGTATTCAAACTGCGGTAACAACATTTAGCAAAATTGCTCCTAATATAGATAAACTTTCCGGATCTTTATCTATTATGCAAAAAGAATTGGATCAGGTTAATCCAAACCATTATCCTTCCCTTTTTGGTGGCAGCAAAATAAAAACAACACTTACACAAGCAAAAACTGTTGTAGATGATGCAAATATTTTTGTCTCAGAAGCAACACCATTAATTAAAGTTCTTCCAGAAATGCTTGGAGAGCCAATAGAAAAGAAATATTTAGTGCTTTTCCAAAATGACAAAGAGCTTCGTCCAACAGGAGGATTTATTACAGCATATGCAATTATGCGGTTTGACCATGGAGTTGTTCATCCAGATGGCGCATCAGATATTTATACGTTAGATGCAACGGTTCCAAACAAACCAACGGCACCAAGAATTTTAGCAAAATATTTACCAGAAGTTCCTCAATGGAATTTACGTGATACCAATCTTTCTCCTGATTTTGTTACTTCTATGCAGCAATTTAATAAAATGTATCAAACAGCAGGGGGATATTCAAAAGTAGATGGAATTATTGCAATAGATACATATCCATTAGTTGCAGCAATAGATATTTTGGGTGGCTCTATTGATGTTGATGGTCAGACATTTACAACAAAAAATGACCCACGTTGTGACTGTGCAAACGTTATTTATGAATTAGAAGCAGCGTCAGATAAACCAGTTGATTATGTTAGAACACAAAGAAAAGGCATTATTGGAGATTTAATGCTGGCAATTATGAATAAAGCACTTTCTTCTTCTCCAAAAAAATATTGGGGTCCATTATTCCAGGCTATGCTTAACAATATTTCACAAAAGCATATTCTGTTCTATGTCTATAATACCGATGCACAATCTGGAATAGAGGCCTTAAATGCAGCAGGAAGAATAAAGCCGTTTGATGGTGACTATTTGCATATTAATGATGCTAATTTTGGCGGCGCAAAATCAAACCTCTTTATTACAGAATCTGTAGACCAAAATTACCAAATGCAGTCTGACGGCTCTATTACCAAAACACTTACGATAAATTATAAAAACCCCTATGCTCCTTCTGATTGCAATCTGGAAAGAGGTGGACTTTGTTTAAATGCAGTCCAAAGAGACGTAGTACGAGTATATGTTCCAAAGGGAAGTCAGTTAGTTAGCAGCGATGGTTCCGAGGTGAAAATGATGACGTATGATGAGCTTGGAAAGACAGTATTTGAAGGCTTTATAACGGTACGACCACAAGGAGCAAAAACATATACCCTTACCTATAAGTTACCATTTAAATTAGCTGGAGGTTCAGTACTTCCTGCAATGTATCAAAAACAGCCAGGTACAAATAACATTGAATATACAGTTTCTGTAAACGGTAGAAAAGTTCAAGAGTTTCCGCTTTTAACAGACCAAACAATTAAAATTACTCCCTAATCAGTTCCTTGCTTTAGGATTTAACAAAAATGTGTTAGTCTAAATGTATGCGAACATTTAAAACTACAGGTATAGTAATAAGACGTAAAAATGTTGGTGAGGCAGATAGAATTTTAACCATATACACCAAAGATTTGGGGAAACTGCAGGTTAAAGCAAAGGGTGTTAGAAAAATTACCAGTAAACGTGCTTCGCATATTGAGCCGCTCAATATTGCTGTTATGACGTTATATAAAGGAGAAGGAATGCATGTATTAACAGAAGTGGAAGCTACTAATTCTCACAATACAATTAAAAGTAATTTGTCTCGAGTTGGTATGGCATATCATATTTGCGAATTGATAGACAGTCTTTGTCCTGAGGGGCAAGAACAGCCCGAAATTTATGATCTTTTGGAACAAATGTTGCAAGATTTAGGGAGTAAAGAAAAGGTTGGGGAAGCAATTCATGCATTTGAAATTAATTTATTAACAGCATTAGGTTTTACTACCTCTTCGCACGATCTCACCGGCTCAAAAGCATCTATTTTTATAGAAAGTATTTTAGAAAAAAAATTAAAATCAAGACAAATTATTCCTCAATTACTGCAAGTACAAAAGCCAATAAGTTGACAATATAGGTCGTAAATGATATCTTATTCTTGTTAGCAATGAAGGGCTTGGCAACCTGGAGCTACAAACAATTAAGAAGCAAGTAGGGTGGAACCACGACACAACTCGTCCCTATACAGGTGACGGGTTTTTTTGTGGTAATATTAACATATGGTAGAGAATATGGACAAATTAGTAGCATTAGCAAAACGACGAGGGTTTTTTTATCCTGGATCTGAATTATATGGCGGAGTTGCAAACACGTATGATTACGGACCAATGGGAGCAGAATTATTGCGAAACATTAAAAATCTTTGGTGGCAAGAATTTGTGCATAAAAGAAAAGATATTGTAGGACTAGATGCCTCATTAATTTCTCATCCAAAAATCTGGGAAGCCTCGGGTCATACTGCAGGGTTTGCCGATGCCATGATTGATTGTAAAAACTGCAAAACAAGAATGCGCGCAGATCATTTAATAGAAAACTATTTAGAAAGTAATACTGTTACATCTGCTCAAGCATCAGAAAAAGTTCCACAAGAACTTATGGATAAAGTTGTAGCATCAAAAAAGGTTGAGGGATTATCTACCGAGCAATTAAGTGAAATTATTACTGTTTTAAAAATCCCATGTCCAGATTGTGGAGAATTTGAGTGGACAAATGTAAGAAAATTTAATTTG
>JAKAEF010000001.1 GCA_021820025.1 bacterium
TTACTATTTATTACATTTATAATAGCTGGTGTTGGCTTTGGATTATTTCATTCCATTGCTTTTGGTCTTGTATCAGAATGGTCTGATAGATCAACTAGAGGAAAACAACTTGCAAACTTTACCGCTAGCGGAGACATTGGGAAAATTGCGTTAACAACTGTGTTAACAATTATTATTGGATTTATTGGATGGCGCTTTACTGCATTTTTTTATGGGATAGTTGCTCTTTTCTGCTTACTGCTATTTATAAAACTTCTTTCATCATCAGAAAAATTTCATACAACAACAAAATCACAAACAATTTCTGTTCCATTACACGACTTTTTTACAAATATATCTTTTGTTACGGCAAATTTTGTAAACATTTTTGACACTCTGGCAAGTACGTCTCTCTATATCTTTTTACCTTTTTTACTTATGAAAAGAGGAATCAATCCCAGTACGCTTGGTGCTTTTACAGCAATGTTTTTTTTAGGAAATTTTTTAGGGAAAACACTCTTAGGAAGATTAGTAGATAAATATAGCAATACAAAAATATTTATTATTTCAGAAATTTCCATGGCAATTTTTATATTTATTTTGGCCAATGCATTATCTCCAATTATTATTTTTGGAGCAGCAATAGCTCTTGGTATTTTTACCAAAGGAACTGTTCCTGTTGTAAAAAGTATGATTTCTGAATCTGTAGAACATCATCAAAATTTTGATAAAGCATTTGGTATTAATACTATTATAGCCAGTACCGCTGCAGCTCTTGCTCCTTTAATTTTAGGATTTTTATCTAATTCTTATGGAATTGTGCTAGCATTTAATTTTTGTGCAGTGAGTGCTCTTCTGGCAATAATACCTGCTACAATTTATAAAATAGTTCATGGAAAACTACCAAAACCTCAACTGGCAACGGCAGAATAATTAGCCTTTTGGAAAGAGAGCTATCGCGATTTTTTTTGCTCTATGTAAAAGAGGTATATTTTCTTGAGAAACAAGACGGTCTTCTCTTATTTTTTCTGGAGCTTTCCCTTCAGCAAAATCTTTAAGAGCTAATATAACATTTTCGTGTTCTATAGGTAAAAGTTTTGCTTGAATTTGCTCAGCTGTATGCTTAATAAATTCCTGAACTGGAATACTATTTTCACAATCTTCAGGAGTAATTCTTCTATCAATTTTGGGTAAACCCATTTTTATAGTTCTTATTAAGTTTCCACGATCAAATTCTTCAGTTACAAAATGTACATCACTTTCTGTCCAAGGGTCTTGGTCTTTTGTAAATAAACAGTACAAAAGTCTTGCACAGCTAACTCTTGTCCCATACATACCTTTCCCCCCAAAATCTTCATAACCCGGATCCAATGGCCCTGGATGTTGATTTATAATTTTTTTAGGATAGGCAGTAATAACAGTTTTTGGAAGCAATGGTAACCAACCATTTTGAGAAACAAATTCAGCATTATATTTTTGTAGTGTTTTGAGGATCGCATTTCCAAAATCCTCATCTGTTTGAAATCCTTTTCTGTTAATAATCTCTGTTGGAATACCAAAAGCTTTTGCTTTTTCAATACCTTTTACATAAGGATTACTGCCTATAACAACAACCGGCATGACAAGATTAGTTAAAACGCCATTTTGGGCAGCAGATATAATTGCCTGTGCTGTCGTCCCTCCTCCAGAAATCAAAATTCCCAGTTTCATAACATGTATTGTAAATTGAATAGGATTCTTCGTCAATTAGAGTAACTAAAGTTATTTCTTTTTCTTTTTTAATACTCTTATATCATTATGAAATTCTTCTTTTAATTTTTTTGTCGCTAGAATCATTTTTTCTTCAACATTTTCAATTCTTGCTCTCAAAAATTTCCAAATATGATCATGATTATCATGATACACATGTGCTAAGAACATTTTTTTATCTTTTTCAGGAAGTTCTGAAAGAATTACATCTAAAATAATCGTATGCACATTGGTTTTAATAATGGCAATGAGATGTTCCTTCTCTTGAGGTTTTAAAGATAACTGATCTAATTCTATAATTAAGGAATCGATCTCTATAATATGATCATAAAATTGTTTCATAGTTATTGTAACGATTGTACCGGCCCAAGCGGTACCGATGAATCCTGAATAAAAAATATTAAAACAGCCCCCTTTGCTGCTCCGTCCACCCTTCCTAAGTATTGCATAACTTCTGGTGATCCGCCAAAGCTTTTTCCAGTCCATTCTGATGGTCCGGAATCAGCAATATCTGCAACAATTGCGCGTCCATTATTTGGATTTACAACAAGCACTTTTCTATATTTAAAAAAATTATTGTATTCGGCTACATGCTGCATGTATCCGGGAGATAAAAACGTCTCTACTGCAACATAGTACTTTTCCCGTAATTTATCTTCTTGTGTCAACTGACTCTCTGATGGAGCAAAATAACCCCACGCTCCAAGACCCGGTGCCATACCTGAAGACCAATACAAAGACGCATCTGTAGAATTATCAAAGTGTGAATCCATTGTATTACCTGGATATAAAGCTAAATGCTGCTCTTCACCAATATATCCATAAGTTCTATTAAGTCGAATGCCATTTAGTTCTGGCGTTACTTGAATACCATAGGTACTACTCAAAAGTTGAGCTATATTTTTCTCTTCATCTGGGATTAAAGGTCTTATTTCATGAGGTAAAACATTATATAAATCAGAAAAGAAAAAGGTTTTTTTATCTAAATTAAGAAACTGCTCTTGAGCGTATGCAGGAGTTACTTTTGCAGACAAATTTCCTGAAGAAGATAGCAATAAAAACCCAACTAAGCTACTAAGCATCCATTGCTTTGGCCTATTTACAAACCAATCCAAAACATCTGCATGCTTATTCCATAAAGAAGCTTGAAGTTCTTTGTGGCGATCTGTCCATTTTTGAGCAAGCGCGTCATAATGGGAGACCTTCTTCTTAAAAAAGGGCAGCTGTACCATAGAATTATCATAGCAAATAAAATAGCAAGAAGTCAGCAACCTATCGTAAAGTTGGTAAATTTACTATAATACAAGCTATGACAAATCAAACAAGCCAATTACCAGAAAAATTTCTGACTAGATTATCAGAAATGTATAGTCCAGAAGAGCAAAAACAAATACTACAAGCTTTCTCTCATAAAAATCCACCTACTTTTCGGGCAAATACATTAAAGATTTCACCTGAAGAATTAAGAGAGGAATTAGCAAAGCAAGACATACTTGTAGAAACTGTTCCCTGGTATAAAGATGCATTTATTTTAATTAATCAACCACAAAAAGTATTGACAGCAACACAATTGTATACCGATGGGTATTTTTATGTGCAAAGTTTATCTAGTATGATCCCACCGCTTGTTTTAGATCCAAAACCTGGAAAAAAAATACTTGATATTACTGCAGCACCTGGCAGTAAAACAACACAAATGGCAGCTTTAATGGCAAATAGTGGAGAAATTATTGCAAATGACAAAAGTAGAGTACGGTTATATAAACTTGAAGCAAATTTAAAACAACAAGGAGTAACAAATACAAAAATTACTTATATGCCAGCCCAAACAATTTGGAAAAAGTTTCCTGAATATTTTGATAAGACACTTGTCGATGTTCCGTGTAGTATGGAAGGAAGATTTTTTATAGAAAATCCAAAGAGTTTTGTAGATTGGTCGACAAATAAGATAGACTTTTTGCAAGATATTCAAAAATATATCCTAAGATCTGCAATTTCTGCAACCAAGGTAGGTGGTGAAATTGTGTATTCAACCTGTACACTCTCTCCAGAAGAAAATGAATCTGTTATTGATTGGATACTCAAAAAAGAGCAAGGTGCTATTGTTATTGAACCAATTCAAATACCAAATTTGGAATTTGCTAAAACGCTAACTCATTGGAAACAAAAAATCTATAATCCTGAAATTAGTAATACTGCTAGAATTTTACCTTCTCTGTTAATGGAAGGATTTTTTATAGCAAAACTTAAAAAAATTAGATCAACTCTCCAATAGATTACTTGCCTTTATTTCAAAAAAATTTCTACAATGTTTTTCGTGTTTACTTTTTTTTACACATCCTACTGCGTTGAGAACATTTCTCCTTGCTTGCTATTCTTGGAGCAATTATTACAACAATCTCCCTTCAGGCATATGTAAAAATTACAAAATGGTTTAATACGAGAAGAGCAAGAACATATGTTAGCGCTATCAGAAACCTTATCCCGCATTTATTTATGCAATCGCTGTTTATTTTACTTGTATTAATGTGAAGTTGGTCGGGAATTTAGATATTTGCTAATTTAAAATTTTGAAAAAAACAATTAACATTTAGTTAATTAGGATAATGACATTTTTTGTATTTCTTCCCAGATCCACACCAGCAAGGATCATTTCTTCCAGGTTTTTTATCTGTTTTTTTTGGTTGCTTTTTACTGTTAGTTGAAACTTCTTGTGCTGGTGTATTTTCTTGAATATTTTGTATTGGTTGATTGGCTGGCTGAATTTGAATTTTGTAAATTCTATGAACTATTTCATCATCAATTCTGCCAATTAATTTTTCAAATAATTTAAATGCTTCATTTTTATACTCTACCAATGGATCTCTTTGTCCATATCCTCTCAGACCAATTCCTTGTCTTAGATTTTCTATTACATCTAAATGATCCATCCAAATCGTATCAATAACAGAAAGCATGACAAATCGTTCAATTTGTCTTGCCAAATCTGTTCCAAGATTTTGTTCTCGTTTGTTATATAAATCTATTGCAACATTTGTTAAAAACTCTGTTTTTTCTAAAGGAGCATGATATTGTTCTAACTGCATTACTAATTGTTTTTGGGAATTTTCATCAAAAGGAATTATTGTAATAAATTCTGAAATAATTTTTTCATTACTTCCCTCTGCTTCTCCAAGCATGACAACTTCCGCGACAGATGCAGAAATTTTTTCTAAAATATCATTTTTTAATGCCTCTTTGTCTGTACTTTCTAAAATTTTCTTTCTTCTAACATAAATAATTTCACGTTGCTTATTTAATACATCATCATAATCAACTAAATGCTTTCTCATATCAAAATTAAATCCTTCAACTTTTATTTGTGCTTGTTCTATTGCACGAGAAACCAATGGGTGAGTAAGCGGCACATCTTCTGGCATATTAAATCGCGTCATCATATTGGCAATTGCTTCTCCTCCAAAAAGTCGCATAATTTCGTCATCTAATGCTACATAAAATTGAGAAGTTCCTGGATCTCCTTGTCGACCTGCTCGACCTCTTAGTTGGTTATCAATTCTTCGGGATTCATGTCGTTCTGTACCAATAATAAATAATCCTCCTAATTCCAAAACTTCTTTATGCTGCTTTTCCCATTTTTTGTATTCTGGAGAACTTGTTTTTGTTGTTCCATCTGTATTTTTAGGAGTTTCTCCTCCTAAAATAATATCTACTCCTCGACCCGCCATATTGGTTGCAACAGTTACAGACCCTTTTTCTCCTGCTTTTGCAATAATTTCTGCTTCTCTTTCATGATTTTTTGCATTTAATACTTCATGTTTAATTCCCCGTCGTTGTAACAGTTGAGAAACAATTTCGTTTTTATCGATTGACGTTGTACCAACTAAAACAGGTTGTCCTCTTTTATGTGCTTTTTCAATTGCATCAACAACTGCTGTATATTTTGCTCTTCCTGTTTTATAGACAGCATCAGATAAATCAATTCTTTGTACATTTTTGTTTGTTGGTATAACAACAACGTCTAATTTATAAATTTTGTGAAATTCTTCTGCTTCTGTTACTGCTGTACCTGTCATACCTGCTAATTTCTCATACATACGGAAATAATTTTGCAAAGAAACAGTTGCCAATGTTTTTGATTCTCTCTGTATAGGAACATTTTCTTTTGCTTCTATTGCCTGATGCAATCCTTCTGAAAGTCTTCTTCCAACCATTAAGCGACCTGTAAATTCATCTACCAAAATCACTTGATTATCTTTTATAATGTAATCTTTTTCTCTATGGAAAAGTGTTTTGGCTTTAAGTGCAGCTTCTAAATGATAAACAGTATCAAAATCTTTTTCGTAAATATCCGCAATACCAAATAATTTTTCTATTTTTGCAATTCCATGTTCTGTTAAATGTGCTGTGCGCAGTTTCTCATCTATTTTAAAATCAGTATCTGCCGATAATTTTTCAACAATTTTTGCATATTCATAATATTTTTGTGTTGGAACTTCATCTGGAGCAGAGATAATATGTGGCGTTCTTGCTTCATCAATTAATACAGAATCAACTTCATCAACAATAGCAAAATAATATCCTCTTTGAACCAATTGGCTGCTATCTTGTGCCATATTGTCTCTCAAATAATCAAATCCAAATTCTGAATTAATACCATACACGACATCTGCTGCATATGCCTCTTTTCGAGAAACTTCTTTTAAATGAACTAATCTAAAATCAGTTGCTTTTTCATTTACATATTTCGGATCGTAGATAAAAGATTGTTCGTTAATAATTGCACTTACACTGACTCCCAATAAATGGAAAACAGGCCCCATCCATCCAGCATCTCTTCTAGCCAAATAATCATTAACAGTTACCAAATGTACGTTTTTACCGGTTAAGCTATGTAAATAAAGTGCCGGAACTGCAGACATAGTTTTTCCTTCTCCTGTTTTTTGTTCTGCTATTTTGCCTGATGCCAAAGTAATTGCTGCCATAAGTTGTACGTCATAATGACGCATTCCTAGTGTCCTAACGGCTGCTTCTCTAACAAGAGCAAAGGCCTCGGGTAAAAGCATTTCTATTGGGTCACCATCTTGAATTCTTTCTTTAAATTCCAAAGTTTTTTTTACAAAATCTGCGACTTTTAGTTTTTTAAATTTTTCTTCAAAACTGTTAATTTGGGCAACAAGAGGCAAAAGCTTATTTACTTCTTTTTCATTAGAATCAAATAGTTTGGAAAAAAGGGAAAACGCCATATATTTATCTTAACACAACATGAATCTAGCTTCAATCAAAGCTACTTTTTGGGAGATATTGTATCCTTTCCCAGGTATTTTTGAAGGACTTCTGGAATAACAATACTTCCATCTTTTTGTTGATAATTTTCTAAAATTGCAATTAATGTTCTTCCAATAGCAAATGCCGTTCCATTTAATACATTTACATATTTTTTTTCTTGTCCGTCTGTGTATTTAATATTAAGTCTCTTTGACTGGAAATTAGTAATTGTTGATGCACTGGTTACTTCTCTATATTTATTTTGTCCAGGCATCCATGCTTCTATGTCGTATTTTCTTGCAGTTGGAAAACCTAAATCTCCAGTGCACATTTTAACAACTTGATATGGAATTTTTAATAGTTGGAATAATTTTTCTTCAAGAGACAATAAATATTCATGCGCTTCGTCATCTTTTCCTTCTTCTACCATCATAACCATTTCTACTTTATCAAATTGATGGACACGTAAAATTCCTCTGGTATCTTTTCCATAACTTCCCGCTTCCCGTCTAAATGCTGTAGAAAATCCGGCAATTTTTAAGGGCAATTGTTTTTTATCTACTGTTGTGTCCATATACATTGGTACTAAAGAATGCTCAGCAGTTCCTACCAATGTTAAACCATCTTTTTCCAAATGAAACATATCTTCTGATCCACCATGTTCCATATATCCCATACCTTTCATTGTTGTTGTTTTAATTAAAACTGGTGGAACCACTGGAGTAAATCCTTCTTGCAATAATGTATTAAATGCCAACTGAACTAATGCAAATTCTAATAATGCTCCTTCATTTTTTAAATAATTAAATCTTGCGCCACTTACTTTTCCTGCAGATTTAACATCTATAATGTCTAATGCTTCACCTAATTCCAAATGATCTTTTGGAGTAAAATCAAATGTTGGAGGTTCTCCCCACGTTTTTACAACATCGTTTTCTGTATCATTTTTACCAACCTTTACATCTGGTTTTGGAAGATTTGGAATAAGAGACAATTTTTCTGTTAATAATTTTTCTGCTTGTTCTAAGTGAAGTGATTCTTTTTCTAAGTCTTCTTTTATTTGTTTCCCTTTTGCAATTTGTTCTGGAGCTGGCTTGCCTTTAATTTCTTTTGCTTGTGTATTTCTTTCTTCTTGAAGTTTTTGAACTATTTTTTGTGCTTCGTGTCTTTTTTTATCTAACTCAAGAATTTCTGCAACATTAACTGTTACACCTTTACTTAAAGCTGCCTTAGCAACTTGTTCCGCATTTTCTCTAAAAAATTTTATGTCTATCATATGTGCAGCTGTTCTTTTATTATAGATTTTATTGCATTTACTGCCTTCCATCGGTGATTATACTCTTTCATCTCTCTATCGGTCAATTCGCTTTCATGATAGTATTTGTTTATTTCTGGTAAGTAAAAAAACGATCTGTAGGGATATCCATGAAGTACTTTTATAAGTGGCTCTTTCGCAATGACTCCTTCAACATGTCCATTTACTTGCCAATAGGAGCCCTCAGGAAGAGCCAAAGTAATGACTGTTTGAAAAACAGCTTTTCTATTATCCTCTGGTAATTCTTTTGCTACTTTTTTCATTTTTTCAATAATTGCATCATCTTTTCCCTCTGGTCCTGCCCAGTACCTACTTTGTACCCCAGGTTCATTATTTAAAGCGCTAATTTCAAGACCACCGTCATCACTAATTGCGGGTATTCCTGATAATTTTGCATAGGTAACAGCTTTTAATCTTGAATTTTCTTCGTAAGTGGTCCCTGTTTCTTCAACATCTTGGGATATTCCTACATCTTTAAGTGAAACTAATTTAACAGGAAGATCTTTTAAAAATTCTCCTATCTCTTTTATTTTTCCTTTATTTGTAGTTGCAATAAGCAGCTTTTGCATAGAGTTATAAACCAATTTCTGAAGCAATGCTCTGCATTGCAGAAAGAGTAATGGCAATAAACTTGTCCAGAGGAATTCCTAATTTAGTTTCACATAACTTAATATTTTCTCTATCTACACCTTTAGAAAAACCAGATGTATTAAATTTTTTAAGTATAAATTCTGGTGTCATAGATGAAAGTTTTTTATCAGGATGTACAAGTGTTGAGGAGACAACCAATCCAGTCAGTTGATCAACTGTCGTAATTGCCCAATCTAAATCAGATTCCGGTTGTACATGTGTCATTGTGTAATTATGTGCTTTTATTGCATGTGCCATTGGTTCTGGAATAATATTTGGATTTTCTTCAAACAACAAAATTCCATGCTTATCTAACTTATTTTCTTTTTGTGCAACTTCGTAATCTACATCGTGAAGTAGACCGGTAATTCCCCAAAGTTCTTCCGTCTCTGCATGATAATCACTACTGTGCAGATGCTTATAAATTCCTTTCATTGCTGCTTCAGCTGCCAAACAATGTTTAATAAGATTTTTATTTTGCAAATAAGTTGTTAATAATGTATATGCTTCTTGCCTTGTCATATATTTGCCACTACTCCAAAAGATTCAATTGTTCCCCCGCAATATTTTATTATTTTATCACAAGCTTCTTGTAAGCAAGTTTGTACTTCTTCTGGAGATATTGAATATACTCCATCAACATTAAGTAAAATATTTTTTGTATGTAATTGAACTGCTGTTCGTTGTGCATCTCTATAATTAAAATCCATATTATATCCGCCATTTTGATCAAAATATGCAATTTCTTTTTCTGTATATGCTGTTGGTTTTTCATCTCCTAATAAAAGAATTTCTTCCCCGTTTTTTGCAAAGCGAAGAACGGTTGGAAAAGCAATAGTATCTAAATCAAATGCTCCAACAGAAACTTTGTGTTTCATAACTGTCATATTATATGCATCAACACATGTATTAATGGTATACAAACCTTTACCTAATGCAATTCTTCGCAAAAGCGCTTCAGGTGATGGTCTTCGTGAATGCCAATCAACTCCCATTTCTTTATATAATTTTCTATAACTTACTACTTCATCAAATTTTCCCAATTCTTCTGTTGTTAAATTTTGGATTGATGTTAAAAATGCTTGTTTTTCTTTTTCTAATTCTGGATTTGTTTTTTCAATTTGTACTCCTTTAATAACTGCAACTCCAACAGAGATACTTGGAAATTTTTCAAAAAGATGTTTATCTATAGAAAATATATTTGGGTTATCAAACCTTGTTATTTGTGATTCTTTCGAACTAGCGGTTGCTGTAGGTAAAGCACTTACTTCTAAAAATCTATTTTTTACAAAATCTTTATCTAAAGAAAGAATAAGCCATGCTGCTTTTGGACCACTTGTTTTTCCAAGTAAAGAAAGATAAATTGCACCAAAAACTTCTCTTCCAGAAATTCCCATTTCTTTTCCCCATTCGTACATATCAAATTGCAATTTTTCTGCATCGGAATAATTGGCTAATTGATTTACAACTTTTTGTAAAAATGCTTTTTGTTTTTCTGATAATTCTTTTGCTTTTTCAGGTAATTTTTCTTGGACAACAAATTTATCTTGTTCTGGTGCATATTTGTCTACCCAAACTTTTGCGTATGTTGCCCAATTCTCAAGACCCTGTTTTTTTATTTCTTCCTGCATGTTTGGCATTTGTACCCATTGGGCTAAAACAGAAAAACGAATACTTGGTGGTTTTTGTACTTCTCCAACTTGAGAAAGTTGAAAGGTTCTTGCTAAATCTGCATCTGATTTTCCAAAATATGCATCTGCACATCTCTGATATTCATCGAATAATTGTGGAATAGTATTAGGATTTGATAAATCAAAATTAATTTCACTATTAATTTTTGTTCTTACCATTAAGAATCGCAAAACTTGTGGAGGTAAAATCTCTAACATATCAGCAGCCGATGCACCAACACCTTTAGATGTAGACATTTTTTGTTTTCCTAAAATAAACCACTCATATGCCAATGGAAATGGGACAGGATAATTAAATACTCTATCAGAAATTTTTGATGCAACATCATGAGATCCACCTGCTGTCATATGATCTTTTCCTGCTCCTTCAACTGTTACACCAATAACTTTCCATTTTGCGGGCCATTCTATTTTCCACGTTAGTTTTCCTACAATTTCTCCATCTCCACTAAATGGAGACATTTTGCCTATAAACCCACAGCCTTTGGTAAATTTAACTTTATTCTCTTCACAGGTAAAAGTAATTTGTTCTCCATCCCAATCGGTTACTGTTGTTGTTGAAACTTTTCCACAATTTGTGCAGTATGGTTGAAATGGATACCATTTTTCCGGCATTGTTTTTTTATAAATTTCTTCATAAATTTTTTTAATATCATCTGCTTTATCTAATGCTTCTTTAATTAACGGATTCATTTTTCCGCTTCTATATAAATCTCCTCCCCAAATAATTTCAGGTTCGCTCCCAATAGCATTAAAAACTTTTTTAAAATCTTCTGCATAATAATGGGCAAAGCTTTTATATCCTTCTTCTGGAGATGGAACTTTAAAAAGTGGCAAACCTAAATATTTTTCAAATTTTTCTTTTGGCAAATACACAGGCAATCCATCCATTGGATCCTGGTCTTCAAAAATATAGGTATATTTTGCATTCACACCTATATCTAATAAACATTTATAAATTAAGTCATGAATCACCACACCACGCAAACTCCCCACATGAATTTTGCCAGATGGTGTTTTAGCATCATCCACCCATTCCAGTGGTTTATTTCGTTTTTTTATTTCTAGTGCAATTTGATCTGCCCAAAACATATGATTTTCTTTCTGATCCTCTTATTTTACCGTATTTTGCAGGATCTAACAAATAAGTCTTACTTCTTCTTGGAAGTGACAAAGAGGGTAAGGATTTGTTTATAGATTTCTTCAACAAATAAAACAGAATCTACATTGACCCATTCATTTCTGGTATGCCCGCCATTTCCTATTGGCCCAAGTGCCAAAACAGGAATATTGAGTCTATTTGCAAAAACATTTTCATCTGCAACAGAAGGTGTATAAATTGGTGTAACGTTGTTTTTTGCCAAAATTTCTTTTTGTAATATTTTTACAAACCAATGACTAAGCGGCATTTCATAACTTTCTCCATATGGCGTGTCTCTTTTTACCGGTTTTATTTCTATATCAATTTTATTTTTTTTGGCAACAGCTTGTACTTTTTTAACAAAATCCGTACTTTTTGTTTTTGGTGTTGTAAGAAGTGAAAACTGAGCAACTGTTCTATCTGGAATTGAGAATGAATCTGTTATTCCAGAAATTGTATGAAAAACAACATCTGTTTCTCCCAGCAATGCATGTTTTGGCAGAGGAATTTGTTTGATAAGACAAAGTAATTCTGCCATTTTTTCTATAGCATTGATTCCTTTTTTACCCTCTGCTGCATGTGCTTTTTTCCCAAACACAGTTAACTCAAACAAAATTCTTCCTTTTCTGCCAAAAACAGCACTAAATGGTTTTGTTACATCTTTTACTTGTCCACTTTCTGCTGCAACTAAAAATGCCACATCTTTTAAAAGACCAGAAGATACTAAGTCATGTGCTCCTTTAGAAATATTTTCCTCATCAACACCGAAAATTATTTTTACAGGAAATTTATTTTTAACAGCATATTCGCCAGTTTGTAAAATTGCAGCAATACCGCCTTTCATGTCTTCTGTTCCCAAACCCCATGCTTGTTTTCCTTTCATGGTAATTTTATACGGGTTTTTAATATCACTATCTGCCGGAACAGTATCCATATGTCCATAAAACCCAAGGTATTTATCTGCTTTTCCATAGGTTGCAATAATGCTGTTTCGTGTTTTATCTGTTGGAACAAGTTTTACAGAAAATCCAAGCTTTTTTAAATACTCAGCAAGAAATTTACTAATTGCTGCTTCTTGTGGGAATGGGGAAGGGATTTCGACCAGTGTTTTAAATAAATCTAATGTTTTCATTATTATCCTTCTACTTGTACTTCAACTGTTCCTAATTGTACTCCGTGTTCTTTTTGCAAACGAGTTAGTAATTCTCGTGCTCTCTCTGGAGTTTGGGCTAATACTAACACTTTTGCATGAGGAGAGGCAATGACTTGTTCTTGCCCATCTTCATCTTCCCCAACGACTGTTCTTGAAGCAAGAACAAGCACGCCTTCTTTTGTATCTGGGTTATATACCATATCTGGTCCGATACTTTGTGCAAAATCTTCAAAACTTGCAATACCTCTATTTAGAGTAATATTGGTATTTATCCAGTGTTTTACTCCTAATTTTCTTGCTGCAAAATCTGCATACGTACTAATAATTGGTCTTGTATTTAATTCCAGTGTTCTTACAATTATTTCACCATCTGGTCTTCGAATAACAACATAATCAGGTCCTTGAATTCCATGATAGCCATTGATGTCTGCATTGTATCTGGCAGTTGCTCTAATTTGGTCATCAATTAATGCCTGAATTGCTGGTTCTGGATAATATCTTCTACTACCAACAAAAGACCCGTTTTCTGTAATTTGTTCAAAATGTCCAAGAATTTCAACACTTCCATCTGCTCGAGACACACCATGTGCACTACCTAACACTAATACTTCTCCCAAATTTCTTGCATCTTGTTCAATAATTAAACCTGTTCCATAAGGCGCAAAAGTATCTAGAAACCAAGAAGCTTCAATATTTCTTTCTTTTCTTAGCTCAGCAGATTCATCAAAACGTGCATGCATTTCTTTAATTGCTTGTCTAAGCGTTGCAGCTGTTACTCTCTCAATATGCAAAACTGTATCCCCGCCAGAACCACCTGGTAATTTAACCCAAACGCCATGGGGTAAATTGCCAAACTCTGCAACAAGACCATCAATCGCGTCTTGTGTAACTTCTCCACTTACTATTCTTCCTGGCATCATATTAATACCAAATTCTGCAGCATGTTCTCGTAAATCTTGTTTGTTATTTGTTAAATCACTACTTGGAGTATCTAAAGTTGGCATACCAAGTTGTTCTGCTTGCGCACGTACAGCATCACCAATAATTGTTGGAAGTAAGACAGAAGTTCTGGTATCTCTTCGCATACTCCCATCATTAACTCGCGCTGCCATTCTTTCCAAAACATCACCATGTGGGAATGGATAAGGATTTGCTAAATCTCCATTTTCAACTCTATGTGGCACTTCAATTAATTGACCTGGTTGTAAAATACCAATTTGTTCATAATGCTCTCGTAAACCTCCAAAAAGTTTTGGGGTAATAGCTACTTCTCCAGGACCTGCAACAAACAAAGATAAATACCCTAAGTACGCATCACCATACGGTTCTGGAAGAATCGTAAATCTTTCTGGATTAACAAAATTTGCAGCGTGAGTTGGCACTCGATCAATATGATCTGCGCCATTTCTTTGTCCATTAACCGTTAATGCACCCAATGCGGGTGCTTCTTGTCTTGCTTGCATTGCCATAAGAATTACATGTTTGACTTAAAACCTTGTAAATTATACCTATTTATTGAAGCGTGTCAACTATTTATAAGAATTTGACAAATTTAACCAAATTTGTTTGTTTTTTAACAAAAAGAAAGCCCTTTAACCAAACTCCAAGCTATATCTCCTAAATCTGAGACAAAATACCCTCCTTCTTGGATAACCAAGGTGGGAAGTTGTAATGAGGCAATTTGCAAACCAATTTCTTTATAAAATGGAATTGTAAGTTTAAATGCTGCAATCGGATCTTTAATGTAGGTATCAAAACCTGCAGAAATAACTAAGAAATTTGGATTAAATTTTTTAATATTTTTTATAGCTTGTTGTAATGTTTTTTTATACAAGATTTCTGATGCATCTACAGGAAGTGGATAATTAATATTAAATCCGACTCCATCTGCAATTCCCGTTTCTTCTTTAAATCCAGTTATATAAGGATATTTTTCCCTTGGATCTGCATGCAGAGAAACATATAAAATATCATCTCTGTCATAAAACATTTGTTGAGTTCCATTACCGTGGTGGTAATCAATATCTAAAATTGCAACTTTCCCTTTTGCAGATAAATATTCTGCGGCAACTGCAGCATTATTTATATAACAATATCCACCCATATTATATGCACCGGAATGATGTCCAGGAGGTCTGCACAAAGCATATATTAATTTTTCACCGTTTTCTAAAAGTTCTGCTCCGGTTAATGCAATATCTGCAGATTCTTTTGCTGCAACAAATGTATCTTTTGTCATTGGGGCGTAGGTATCTGTTGTAAAATATGATGCAAAAAAATTGTCTGTTGGTTTTAAGGATTTAGATTTATTTTTTAAAAATTCTATGTAATTCTTATGATGTACTTTTTCTACATGAGAAATTGGGAATGATTTTGGTGCAATAAATTCTCCTGCGTTTTCTTGTCTAAATTTTTTAGCAATAATTTCTATTCTCTCTGGAACCTCTGCGTATGGAGCTTGTTGCATGTCATATACTTCGTATGCTGGATTATGTAATTTGTGTTTGGATGAATAAATAATTTTCATATTAATTTGTCCCAGTTAATTCTAACACTGTTTGGACTGCTGATCTAGAGTACATTTGTTTTCTTCTTTCTTCATTAAATGGTAAATACATCCACAAAAATGATCTATAAAGAGTTGGTAGTTCGCGTCTTCCATCGTCTACTTTTACGTTGCCAAACAACGTTTGAAGAGGAAAATCTTCTCTCCCTGTTATTTCTTCATCTAATGGTCTTGGGATAGTTAGCCCGCTTTTTCTAGCATTAATTGGAGCTCCATTTACTGTATTACATTCTGCAAAAATTACTGGATTTCTATTTCCACAATCATGCTCTACTTGAGCAATTAAATGAATAATTGCTGCTTCCATTGATTCATTTCGTGGAACAAGAGACAAAAACTCTGTTAATTCAACAAGCCGCACACTTTCTCCGTTACCAATAGGTAAATCTAATGCTTCAGCCTTTGCAGCAGCGACAAGATTTCCATTATTATCAGTTATTGCAGACAACCATTCATTTTTTGCTTCTCTTGGCAATTCTCTTTCTGCTTCTAATCTCTGTTGCATTGCTGCCACATCACCAGTTTGCCAGCCAAATCTAATTCCCCACCAGTATTCCAATTGTTGTTCCAGAGTTTGTCCCTCATCATTTCTAACATCTGCATCTACCATATGATGGTACGAGTATTTTGATGCTATGGCACGCTCTGTTCTTGTTACCGAATGTATTGTATCTTTAGCTAACACTTCTGCTGTTTTTGCTGGAATTTCACTCGGTGTTATAGGAGTTTGGCGCTGTTCTCCGTTTTGTCCGAAAACGACATAATACAGTTGAGATTCCCCAAGATGAGCAGGAACAGCAACAGCAACTTCTAACGTAGAACATGCATCGGGACTTGTAGACGACATATTAACAAGTGCTTCTTGTGTTACTAACGCTCGCACCATTGTCCTACCAACTTCAGGATGAGGCAAAAGTTCTCGTAAACCATGTACGCCATTAACAAGCTCCGATAACTCTGCAGCACCTGCAATAGCATGATCTGGGGTATACATAAGCCTGTCAAAACTACGTAGATCAAGTCCCAATGCGCCGGTACTAGTTGCAGCATCAATCCGCCTATCTGCAACCTCCCGCATTTGGGCTTGTAATTGTTCTCTTATTGGAGCTGTAGATTGTTGTGCTAATTCTTGTTGAACCATAAAAATCCTTCCTTCGGTAAAGGGTAAAGCTTATTGTACCTGAAGCTAATTCAAAGTCAATTTTTTATAAAATTTGATAAAAATAACACTATATGTTAAAATCTTAACATGATCACAGTACCTGAGGCTACACGCAAAGTTATAGAACGTTCACGCTACCTGGCAGAGGCTATGAGTAAGGGGCTTATTAATTACTCTTCTTTAGCCCGCTATATTAAGCCAGAACTTGAACAAATGCTTGTTAAAAATGTCAGTGAATCATCTATTATTATGGCTTTAAAAAGGCTTGAACCTTATTTTCAACCAAAATATAAACATGTTACTGTTTTCCAAAATCCTCCAGAAATGATTGTGAGATCAAATCTAGTTGAAATAACTGTTGCGAATTCTGAAGAAATGACAAAAAAATTACCTCAAATTATGGCAGTTTACGCGAATCAGCAAAAATACTACTTTACCATTACAGAAGGAGTATCAGAAACAACTATTATTGCAAGCCATGATTTGTTTGATAAAATCAAAACAATTTTAAATGGAGAAAAAGTAGTTGAAACATATGTTGATCTTTCTTCTATCACAATTAGACTCCCTAAAGAAGTTTTAGAATCTCCCGGAATTTTTTACTTTTTCTTAAAAAGTCTGGCATGGGAGGGGATAAATATTATAGAAATCGTTTCAACCTATTTGGAATTTACCATAATTTTAGAAGATAAAAACGTAAACAAAGCATTTGCAATTCTTAAATCTCTTTTTTAAATTTGTTTTTCTTGCAATTTTTGGTGTTCTTTCATTAAGCAAAAATCAGAAACAATAGTGACATTATGTTCTCTTGCATAATTTTCTGCTTTTGTATTTCTTACTCCTTCTGGTAACCAAATTGTTTTTATTCCTTTTTTAATTGCCTCTTCAACATGTGGAAATACTTCTTCTGATCTTCTATAAATTGCAACCATATCTACTGACTTTTCAATTTCTAATAAATTTTTATATGCTTTTTCTCCTAACACTTCTCCAATTGCTGGATTAACAGGAACAATAGAAAATCCTTTTGATTGTAAATAAATACCAACCTTATGACTGTATCTGTCTGGATCCTGAGAAATTCCAACAATTGCAATTGTTTTTGCTTTTTGCAAAACATTTAATTGGATTGCATCATCTAATGGATTATTTTGTATATCAAAATGCCATTCTTCTAATTCTATTGGATCAACTCCATATTCTGTTATGTAAGCCAAATGTTCTTCCAAAGCATTTTTGTAATGATCAATTATTTTTTTTGCTTTTTCTAAAGAAATTACTTTTTGTTTTTCCATTTTTTCAATTATTTCTATTGCTAAATGATATCTACTTGTTTTATTTCTCATATGCATATCAAAAGGTGTTGTTGTCCCACCCAATTCTAAATATCCATGAACAGAAAATCTTTGAGGATTTTTTATGTGGAAAAATATTGACTCCAAATCTTCAGGATATCCATGATAATTTACAATAACAGGTTTATCGGAAGTAAAATATTTTTCTGCATTTGGAATCTGATTTTTTTGTTGATCTCGTCCTGACAAGCGAACAATATTTACAAAGCGAATCTTAATTTCCGGTGCTACAACTTTTACCATTTCTAAAGCAGCCATTGCTTCCTTTGTTACATAGTCCCCAACTCCCGCAATAACAATGTCAGGGTTTTCATCACTTGCAAATTCCCAAATTAAAAGTCCGTCTTCCAAAGATTTTTGTGCTTGTTGTAACGTAAGCCATCTTGGTTCTATAGTTTTACCAGCAACAATTGCATTAATACCATTTGTTGATGCTAATGTTTCGTCTAAAACTGCAAGCATACTATTGTCATCAACAGGGAAATAAACTTTTATTTTGTCATCATGTTTTTCTAAAAGTGAACTGACAAATGATGGATTCTGGTGCGTAAATCCATTGTGTTCTTGTCTCCATAAAACTGAAGAAAGCATGTAATTTATAGATGCATATGGTCCCCGCCATGAAAGAGTTCTGGCAACTTTTAAAAACTTTTCATATTGATGCGTCATGCTGGAAAAAATTTGTGCAAATGCTTCATAAGTTGTAAATACAGCATGTCGTCCTGTTAAAATATATCCTTGGGCTAACCCATGTAAATTAGTTTCTGATAACATTTCCATAACTCTTCCATCTTGTGTCATATCTTTATCGTCTTTACTAATTGGCCAAACAAATGCTCTGCTTGTCTCTTTAAAAACAGTATCCAGTCTGTTGGAGTATGTTTCGTCAGGAGACATAAGACGAAAATTATTTTTATTTAATGCAAAAACTTGTTGCAAATATTCACCAGCTTTTTTCATGCTGTTAGATCCCAATTTCCCGGGAACTTCAAATTTTGTTTCTAAATTTTCTGTTTTTGGAAGAATTAATTTTTTAAAAAAATTTTTACTGTATGCATGAGGATTATTTCCAATTCTCAACTTTTCTTCAGGAAGAATATTAAAAATTTCTTTTGAAAATCCTTTATCTTTAGAAAAAACATCATTAAACTTATAAGAAGTTAGCCAATCTTCAATTGCCTCTAACTCATATTCATCTTTTCTTGCATTTGGAGCAACAACTTGATGTGCTAAAATATTTCCTTCAATTTTTTTCTTATTTAATTCTTTTATTCCAGTCCATCCTTTTGCTGTCTGTAAAATAATCATTGGAAATTTAGGAGAAACAATTTTTTTGCCTGAACGCGCATCTTTTTGAATTTTTTTAATTTTTGCTAAACAAGTATCTAATGTTTTTACCATGTCTTCATAAATATGTTCTCCTGTAACAAAAAATGGTTCATATCCATATCCTTCAAAAAGATCTGATAACTCTTTATTAGACATGCGACCAAAGATTGTTGGACCAGAAATTTTATAGCCATTCACGTGCAATATAGGCAAAACTGCACCATTTATTGCAGGATCTATTAATTTATTTATATGCCAGCTAGAAGCAATAGGTCCAGTTTCTGCTTCTCCATCTCCAATCATACAAACAGCTAATAAATCTGGATTATCTAAAACAGCTCCATATGCAGTTCCTAAGGAGTAACCTAACTCTCCACCTTCTAAAATTAATCCGGGCGCCTCAGGATTACTGTGACTTGATACACCATATGGCCAACTAAAAATTTTTGAAACCCAGGCAATCCCTTTTTCATCAAGAGTTGCTTCTTTGTAGTATTTCTCTAGTGTTCCTTCTAAGAATAAATTTGCCTGAAGTGCAGGAAATCCATGACCAGGTCCTAAAACAAACATGGTAGAAACTTCATGTTTTTTTACAAAATATTGTAAATTTGCATAAACAAAATTTATCCCTGGACATGTTCCCCAATGTCCAAACAAGCGTTGTTTAATATCTTTGCTAGATAGTTTTTCAGATAATAAATAATTATCTTTTAAATAAATTTGTGTTACTGTCAAATAATTTGCAGCACGAACATACGCTTTAATTGCAGAAATATCATTCATAATTTATTTTCTTTAATAATCCTCAAGAGTAGAGGTATCACCTTCAGGAAGACCTAATTCCCTAGATTTTAATAAGCGGCGCATAATTTTGCCCGAGCGGGTTTTAGGAAGTTTATCTATAAATTCTATTTCCCGTGGATATGCATGGCCTGCCAAATGTTGTTTTACATACGCCATAATTCTCTTTTTTGTTTCTTCATTTTTTTCAACGCCTGGTTTTACAACAACAAAGGCTTTAATAATTTCTCCACGTAACTCATCTGGTTTTCCAATAACTCCTGCTTCTATAACATCTTCATGTTCGACAAGTGCACTTTCAACTTCAAACGGACCTACACGTTCTCCAGATGTTTTTATAACATCATCTGCTCGTCCAACAAACCAAAAATACCCATCTTTATCTTTAAATGCTTTATCTCCAGACAAATACCATCCATTTCTAAAGTATGAATCAAATTTTTCTTTATTTCCCCAAATTTGTTTCATTAAAGAATAAATTGTTTCCGGCTTTAGTGCTAAATGTCCTTCTTCTCCAACAGGTACTTCTTTCCCATCTTCATCAATTACTGCTGCGATAACACCTGGGAGTGGCTTTCCCATACTGCCTGGCCTAACATCCATAACAGAATAATTTGTTACGGTTATTGATCCTTGTTCTGTTTGCCACCACGTATCATGGAATGGTAATCCAAATGCTTCTAACCCCCACCAAATTGCTTCAGGATTTAATGGTTCACCAACACTGGCCAAAAATCGAAGATTTGATAAGTTATATTCCTTTGGAGAAACAGGAGATCCCATAAGCATTCTAATTGCAGTTGGGGCTGTATACCAAACAGTTACTTGGTAATCTTGCAAAACTTTGTACCAATTTTCGGGAGAAAATCTTCCTTCAAAAATTACAGAAGTTGCTCCCAAACCAAACGGACCTAATGCTCCATAGACAACTCCTGTTACCCAGCCTAAATCCGCTGTACACCAATAAATATCATCTTCGTGTACATCTAAAACAAATTTTGTTGTTACCATTGCCTGTACAATATCTCCATGTGCATGCACAACACCCTTTGGTTTTCCTGTTGTTCCAGAGGTATAGAGCATGTAAGAAAGATCTTCTTTTTGCATATGAGCAATTGCAAAATCTGCAGAAGCTTTTTCCATTTCATGTTTATAATAAATAAGATTTTCTCCTTTGGGTTGATCAACAGATCCTCTTTCTACAATAATTACTTTTTCAAGTGCAGGTAAATCTTTCCAGATTTTTTGAATTCTTGGAAAAAGAGTTGCATTGGTAACAACAACCTTTGCTCCACTATCTAATAAGCGATCCATTAATGCCATTTCCATAAATGCGGAGAATAATGTTCCTGCAATTGCACCAAGTTTTAAGATGCCAAAAAAAACAACTAATCGCTCAGGAATTGTTGGTAAGAAAATAAAAACTCTATCTCCTTTTTGTACTCCATGCAAATCTAAAACATTAGCAAATTTATTTGTTAAATCTTTTAATTGGCCATAGGTATATGTTTCTTTTTCACCAGTTGCACTTTCAAATAAAAGTGCATTTTTAGAAGCACTTTTTCCGATAGCATGTCTGTCAATTGCAATATAAGAAGCATTTAAAGTTCCGTCTTCAAAAAAATCTAAATATTCTTTTTCTGCTTTTTTCCATGTAAACTCTTTATAGGTTTTTTCGTAATCAGAAAGGTTTGGTTTTTTAACAAATTTTTTGGGGTCTTTGTGAATTATATTTGCACCTGTATTCATAATTTGGTAGATCGTGGTTATAGTAACAAGGTTTCTTTTATCTGTCAATTTGTTATAGATCTATCACAAATAAACAATATTTGTTAAAAATTTAACAAAAAATGTAATATGTTTTATAACTGTCTAACTAATGTAGATACACCAGGAACATATTGAGATCTAACCTGAAATCCTCGATGCAACAATGCTTGTTCTGATACTGCATTTTCTGGTTGCGCCTTTATTGTTGAATATCCTGCTTCTTTTGCAGCAAAACAAAGCCGCTCTACTAATTGACTCATTATACCTATTTGTCTAAATTTAGGAGCAATATAAATATCTTCTAATACTGCTTCTGTTCTTGGCTCTCCAGCGATTGCACCTGAATAAAATCCATATCCTACAATATTTCCTCTGTTATCTCTGACAAGTTCTATTAAATAATCTCTCTGATCTTCTATAAAACTACCAATTAATGCAGCTGTAGCATCTGTTTCTTGATGTAAAGTTGCTTTCCTACGAAAACGTTCACCCGCTGCTCGAGCATGTTCTCCTGCCCAATTAGTTCTCAATCTACCAATTTCCGTTACTACTCTTTGCGTTTCTGGATCTATATCTCTAGATTGTAACTGTGAATAATCAATTATTCCGTATCTTTCGCGCATATTTGTATTATATATTAACAAATTAAAAATTGTTGAGACCCTGCAAATGGTATATTACTAAACACTCCATTTCCAAGCATTATCATAGAAGCAACTCCGCCTTTATTTTCTATTTCTTGAATTGTTTGTATAACTTCTTGATCTTGCAATAACCCACTAGTCGTAGCAAATTCTTTTGAAATAGTAATGACATTTTCTAATGTTATTTTTTTCTCTTTATAAAGAGCATCAATTTTTTCAATTGCTGTTTTTCCAGCAACATCAATTTTTTCTTTTATTACTGGATTTTGAATAACAGATTTTGTTTCAAGTGTACTAAAAAATCGACAATAAATTGGAATATTTGCTATTGGTAAATGTATAACTTTAAACAGATAACTAGGATCTTTTTTCAGTAAAAATCCTCCAAAATATTCATTTGTTATATCTCCCAGCCCTGTTCCGTTTTCTACTTCTGCAATATGAGAAAGCTTTGCCAACTCTATTTTTCCTTTTTGTAAATTAAGTAAATCATTTATTGCATATGCTGTTGCAAGTGTTGCTGCCCCGCTTAATCCAAATCCTCCGCCAAGTGGTAAATCAGAAATAATTGAGACTTCTAATGGTATGTCTGTTAACTTTTTTATAACAGATAAAACGGGACCAATATGTATTTCTTTTTTGTTTAAAAAAATTTTTGTATTTGCAGCTTTTGCAACTGTTGCCGTTGCTCCCTTAGATATTGTAAATCCAACACCCGTTGAACCTGTTGTTTCAGGTGTTTCTCCTTTATGAATTCTAAAAATACAAGAAATATTTCCGGGAGCAAATGCTGTTGTCATAATACATTTTCAATTATTTTTTGTGCAATTTGTTGTTTTGTATTTAGAGGAATATGTATCTCTTCTCCTGTATTTTTTAATATATATACTTCATTGGTATCAACTAAAAATCCTGTTTTTTCTCCAACTACATTTGCAACAATTGCAAAAATATTTGTTTGTTTTAATCGTTGTTTTGATTTTATTAGTAAATTTTGAACTGTTCCTGTTTCTGCTTTAAATGCAATTACCTTTACATTTTTATTCCATAACATAATTTTTGATAGTATTTTTTCTTTAGGAATTAATTTTAAAATCATCTCTTTGTCTGAAGAAATTTTTCCATTAAATTTTTCTACTGAAAAATCAGCAACAGCTGCAGCATGAAAAACAATGTCAGTATTTTTAACTTCTTTTTGTAAAATTTCTTCTAATTCGTCTGCTGTTTCAAAAATAAGTTGCTTTATATTGTATTTTGGTTCTACAGAATTTTTAGCACGAATTATTGTTACATCTGCTCCTTGTAAAAAACATTCTTCCGCCAATGCTACTCCCATTTTCCCAGAAGATTTATTAGAAATAAATCGAACATCATCTATATATTCTTTTGTTCCGCCAGATGTTACTACAATTTTTTTCCCTTTTAATTTAGTTGATTTAGAAACTATAGAAGTAATCTCATTTATAATTACATCTAAATTTGCCAATCTTCCTTGCCCTTCATATCCGCATGCCAACATTCCAGAATCGGGATTAATAATAATATATCCAAGCGTTTTTAATTTCTTTATATTCTCTTGTGTAGCAGGATGATGCCACATATGCACATTCATGGAGGGGCAAACAATAATAGGGCAGGTTGCTGCCAACACTGTTGTCGTTAAGTAATCATCCGCAATTCCATTTGCCAATTTTGCAATTATATTTGCAGTTGCTGGAGCAATAACAATTGCTTGAGCATTTCCAGCAATTTGAATGTGTTCAACTTTTCTCTCTTGAAGAATCTTTTTTGTATTAATCGGTTTGTCAAACAAATTAGCAAAAACTTCTATCTTATTTTCTTTTTTAATTTTTTCAGGAGAAATCATTTCAGATGCTCCAGAAGTCATAATAACAACAACATTAATATTTTTTTGTTGCAGTTTTGTAATTATTTCCTGAGCTTTTACAACAGCTATTCCTCCAGATAATCCTAGTATTACTTGCTGTTTCATAATAGGGGTATTGTATCAATTTGTAAGTATAAGAGGCAAACTAGGAGAGATTTCCAAGCTCTGCTGTTGCAATGGCAAAAAGAAATAACGGGATAAATCGTAAACCCTCAACTGCTATATATCTGCTCTGCCATTGAGGTAAAAATTTATTATTAAACGAATATAAAGAACTACATTTATACATATAGGCAAGTGGAGTAAAAAAACAAGAAAGCATGGTACGTTTTATTTTTCCATATTCTTTTTGAGAATTCATAAAAGTTGCAAAATTTAAACTTACAATTTCTGATTTTTTTTGTTTGTAATAATCTAATGCTTGGAGAATTAAAAATTCCATAAGACCGTTTGGCGTATTTTTCCTTTTTCTCATTGCATCAAGAGACCAACTATTTCTTCCATAAATTGGGACCATGGATAAATATCCTAATATTGTACTATCTTGAATAGCTAGAATAAATTCACAATCACTATCATATAATGCTGGAATTCTTCCTAAAGACATAGAAAATCCTCTTTCTCTATTTCCTTTTTGCTGTAACCATTCACAAGAAATTTCTTCGATTTGTGATAAATAATTCTGAGGAATATTTGCACGGGAAAAAATTTGACATGTTATTCCTAGTTTCTGAACATATTTTTCTGCACGTCTAACTTTTTTTTTAAGGTATTGTTTATTAAATTGTGACAAATGCATAATTGCTTCTTCTCCTACCTTTACAGTTTTATAATGTAGTTTTTTAAGTATCAATCTATTGTTAGCATGCAGTCCTATGAAACATGTTTTAAGGTTTGCACCTTTTGTAAAATAAATAAATTCTTTTAACAATTTTTCTGTTTCTTCTATTGGTCCAATAGGATCGGCACTTACTAATGCAACATTTTTCCAAATTCTATAAGAAAGAAACGAACGCCCTGTTGATGAGAAAAAATACTTTCTGTTATCTTGCAAAGAAAAATACGATAAAGAATCGTATCCATATTTTTTTAATAATATTCTAACTGCAGAGAGAGTATGAGGACTCGTTTGTAAAGGTTTCATACAGGGGTTAACAGACTTATTCTACGGAGACAACAGTATATGCAACTTTACCAGCTGGTGCTTCTACTTCTATTTTCTCTCCAATTGCTTTACCCATTAATGCTTTACCAAGAGGAGACTGGTCAGAAATTTTTTGTTGTGCAGGGTCTGCTTCCCATTCGCCAACTACAGTATATACTTGTTTTTTGCCACCAACATGTAAAGTTACAGTTGCCCCAAGTATTACTGTTTTTTTACCACCAGATTTTCCTGGTTTTTCTTCAATTATTTCTACCTGTTTGAGCATTTCTTCAAGCTCATCAATTCTTCCATCAATAAAAGATAATTCTTCTCGTGCAGCTTGATATTCTGCATTTTCAGAAAGATCACCTTGATTTCGTGCTTGAGAAACTGTCTCCAAAACTTCTGGTCTTCGGACTTTTGCTAATTGGTCATACTCTTTTTTAAGAGTTTCCAAACCTTCTTTTGTTAAGTATATTTTTTTATCTGGCATAGTTTTTAAAGAAAATCCCTCACATATTCTGTAGAGGGTTTTTATCAACTTGTTGCATGGTATTAAAAGTTACTACTTTTGTCAATAACCTCTAGTACTATTAGCCAACAAACCTATTTAATATTCCTGCTGCCTTTTTTTTAGCTTCCTTCGTTACCTCTACCTCTACTAATCCTTTTTTTGGCTGACCATAAAAAATCTTAAATCCTTCTGGCAAAACTAAAATTAATGGTAATACCAATAAATCTTCTTCTCCTGCCACTTCTAAGATATAAGTAGTATCGCCAGAAATAATTTCTACAATTTTTAATAATACTCTCCATACATCAATTGTCAAGGATCCTGGAGGGTTTTTAACAGAAAAAATTTTTTCGTTTCCTTTAAATCCAAAATCATTTTTTGTTTTATGGGTTTGTTGCCTTTCGACAACATAATCTATAACAGAAAGTTTTGGAAAAATATGTGCATCTAAAAAACGCTTTGTGGTTACATCTCCAACCGTAATAATTTTTTCACTTGGAATTTTACTAATAGCTGCAAAGCCATTTGTATGCAAAGTTCCAAATGGCTTTTGTAAATCTTCACGTACTGGAATGGGAAGTTGTAAATTATGGCTAAACCAAGTTGGATTTCCATACATATCCATAAAACCTGTTCTTATATGTGTTGATGCCAAAGGCAAATCAGCATTGCCTTTAACAAGAGGCATAGAAATAATTGGCAATGAAGAAAAACCACGTTCTGCTCTTTTTTTATTAACTACTTCTGCACCAAATTGTGTATTGTCTGTAACAATTAATGCCTCAACCGGATATGTATTATCTGCAACAGGTCCTTCAACAGTATTAATTGGGACAATAATCGATCTATCAAAGAAATTGTTGTTTTTTAAGAAAGCCTCTAAGGTTTTTTTTCGTTCTGCAAAAGGAGGAATTTGCAAATCATTTTTATAGTTTTTTATATAGATGTCAGAGGTTAAACCAATAAGTACATGCTCGCTTACTGAAAATGCAAAAGTTAGAAATGCTTCATGACCTTTATGCAAAGGACCAAATGTTCCACCGATTGCAACTAACTTATATTGATATGCCATATTTTTTTAATCGTTTTGTATACTCAGATAATACCCTTGTTGTGACATCCTGCGGATGAAATGCAAACAGTGTATTTGTTATTGTTTCATTTGTCTTATGTAAATTCATGTACCAGTTTTGCATTAATCGTGCAGGAAAGTCAAAAATAACAAATATTTTTTCAAAAACCTCTTTTATTATACTACTCTTTCCTTCTCCAGCCAGATTTACTTGTGCGTGAGGTAAATAAGATAAAACCCAATCATTTGCCAATAAAAATGCTTTATACATATTATTACGATCATACAACGGTTTTACTTGTACGATTTCGTGAGCAGTAAACAGGTTTTGCTTATTTTTTGGCAAAGTAAGTGCGTCTTTTGTAATAAACATATTTGTACAGATTGCATTTTTTGCATGCGTATTATTTCTTTTTCTTCTTTTTCCAAGTACCTGCAGTAAAAACAGTACAAATAATCGTGTTATCCAAATTGAATTTTTGCTACAAATAATAAAAAGATCAATATCATCTGACGTATCCGCATTATTCATAGCTAAAGATCCGCTTAAACCAATAAAAAAAATTGTTGGGATAAGAGAAAGTATTGTAACTGTTTTTTGAGCAATAAATATCTTTTTTCTACTAATTTTTTCTCTTTCTATTCTTTTTTCTACAATACTTTTTCTATTTTTTAGGAAAAAATATTCTTTCTCTGTAAAAATATCTTTTATTTGTCTTATATCGTGTAAAGAAAATTGAAAATTCCCCAAAAGATAAAACCGCAGTTCTTTAAGCGTTAGCGGATAATCAAAAATATCACTATAAATCAGTGTTTTTAACACTGCCCTACTGAGCTTTTTTTGGTGCATATTGCTGTAATATTTGGTTAACACCCGCTGTAAGGGTATCAACCGCTGTTTGGGCAGAGGTTCCTGAAAGCACACTATTTATTGCATTTCCAAGATATTGATTAAGTGGTGCATTAAATACCTGATCTTTTGTTTCTCCGACAAAAATAGATGATTGTGCTGTAGCAGCTTGAGCAATGAATGGTGCAATAAGCGGATTACTTGAAAGAAGGTTTCCCATGTCGCTTCTTGGATACAATTCGCCAAAAAGTCTTGTTTTTGCTTCTTCTGTATATAGTTTTTGCAAAGTACTTTTTTGGGTTAAATAGTTCATAAACAATAATGCTTCTTTAGGGTACTTGCTTTTTAAAGAAACGCCTTCTGCCCAATAACTTGCTATTGTCATATTTCTTCCAGGTAAATGAGGGACAGTATAGACAGAAAAGTTTAGAGTTGGATTTAAGGCTTTAATGGTAAAAATATCCCATGAATATCCAAAAAACATTCCCAAATTTCCTTGCGCAAAAGCTGTAGCTGAAGGATCTAATGTTGTATCCCAGACACTACTCTCTCCATTGGCAAAAGAAGTATAAAACGTAAGCGCATCTGCTAAGTTTTTTGACGAAGATGGAAGATTTGCCATATTTACACCGTTTTGTACAAAAAGCAAAGACATAATATCTGGGGCATGCAAAATGTTGTTATAGGTGCCAACAGCGGCTCCAGCTGTTTTAATTTTTCCTGATGCGTCTTTTGTTGTTAGCGCGCGGCTTACCGAAATAAAATCAGTCCAATTAGTTGGGACCTGCTGGTTTGCCTTTTTAAAAATATCATTGTTAGTAAAAAGAGCAAGTGTATCAATATCTAAAGGAATCCCATAAATTGCACCATTTTTCATTAAGTCTTGTTGAAAAACAGGATAATAATTTTTTGTAAAATCTGCCGTTGTTATAACATTCTGAGGCAAAGGCTCTAAAACAGGCTCAAGCATAGGAAGCCAGCTTGGCTGGAAACGGAAAATATCTGGTCCTGTTCCATTTTGAATTCTGGTTAACAACCTTCTAGTGTAATCTGAGGGATCTTGTTTTACATACTGCACAACGATATTAGGATTTTGCCTTTCAAAATCAGTAATAATCGGCTGCATAACCGCTTGGTCTTCCCATAGCCCCCAATATTGCAAGGTAACTTTTTGAGGAGCTGCTTTTGAGAAAAGAGATAGGATAAAAAAAAGTAAGCCTCCGCCTACAATAAAAAATGCAGCTATCCCAACAATTATCTTAACAAGAGGTAGCATAGATCGTTCTTCTGACATGCCTTTTTTAGTCGCAGGAGGGACAGATGAAGATCCGCCACCACTTGCAGGTGCTGGAGCCGGCTGGACTTGCTGTTCTTGCTGCAATTGCTGCACTCTGTGTGACAATGTTTCTTCTGTATGAGTAGATTGAGCTGTCTCCATATGAACAGGCTCTGGCGCTATATGTTCTGCAGGCACAGGTTGCTGTTCTTGATGCAGTGGCAATGTACCGTGTTCAGTAGCTAATGGAACTTGCTGATGCTGCGGAATTTCCATATGAGGAGCCTGCTGCGGCATTTGAGCAGCTTGAATTATTGGATGAATACTTGATGGTGGAACAATTTCTCCGTGCATTGCTGGATTACTTGGGGCAACATTTTGCATATGAGGTGCTGGCTCTTGATGTAGTGGAACCGTACTTGCATGTTGTGGTTCTGCTATTGGCAAAGTTTCTCCATGCGCTGCAGGTTGTGTTAATGGTTGAATTGGTTGTGGAATATTTGGCACATGAAAAGCATCATTGGGAGAAAATGAACCCGATTGCGGCACAGTCGAGTGCTGATTATTTGCATTTTGAGAAGAATTATCCATCCTATCTATAGTATAATACGTGTGGAATTCAAACAAGAGCAATGAAGAAACATCATCCAATACACGTTCATATTTTTCATTTTAGTAAAGCTGTTTTCTGGTTTTTGGTTGGTATTATTCTTGGATCTTTTTTTACCGTCAGCTTTGCGTACATACTATTTCAGAGAATTTATGGAAACACTATTTACCCCGGCGTTTATATTAATAATATAAATTTTGGTGGCAAAACAGAGCAGCAGGCAAAAGACTATATAGACAGACAAAATCAGAATATTGGCAACACAACCTTTAATTTTACCTACAATGACCAAACAGTAAGCGTAACAGCAAGCGATATACATGCAGGATATAACTCTTCCCTTTTAGCCCATCAAGCATTTTCCATTGGCAGAACCCAATATATTCTTTCCGATATTGTGCTTGTTTTTAAGGCATATCTTTATGGCATTTACTTACCGCCTTCGTATACCTATAATCCAGATGCGCTAACACAAGCACTTTCTCCTATTACCGCTAAAACGAATATTTCTCCAACTGATGCTGTGTTTACTGTTGTTAACGGAAAAGTCACAACGTTTCGTCCTTCCTCAGAGGGACAGGCAATAAATATAGATGAAATACAAAAAATTGTTTCTCAAAAAATCCCACAGATTCTTTTAATTGGAAAAAGGCAAGAATTTACAATTCCCGTTACGGTAATTCCCATTAAACCTAAGATAGCAACAGAAGATGCAAATCAGCTTGGCATTAAAGAATTAATCGGTACAGGAACTTCCCTTTTTAGACACTCTGCAGATAGCAGAGTTTTTAATATTACTCTTGCTGCTTCACGACTAAATGGCGTTATTGTTGCACCCGATGAAGTTTTTTCCTTTGATAAAGCGCTGGGAGATGTTTCTTCGTATACGGGTTATAAACAAGCATATGTTATTCAAAACGGCCATACAGTATTAGGAGACGGAGGTGGCGTTTGCCAAGTTTCAACAACTTTTTTTAGAGCACTACTTAATGCCGGTTTGCCAATTGTAGAACGTCATGCACACGATTACCGCGTTGGCTATTACGAAGAAGATGCTCCTCCTGGACTGGATGCAACTGTTTATGTGCCAACTGTTGACTTAAAATTTAAAAACGATACTGGCCATTCTATTCTTATACAGTCCTACATTGATCCAACAGACATGAGACTTACGTTTTATTTATACGGTACCAGAGACGGCAGAGAGGTAAGTATGACCACTCCAGTTGTAACAAATCAAACATCAGCACCTGCACCTTTATATGAAGATGATCCAAATTTACCACTCGGACAAATTCAACAAATCGATTTTGCGGCAAATGGAGCGACAGCTACTTTCCACAGAACAGTTACCAAAGATGGAAAAGTAATTATTAATGATACATTTGTCTCCAACTATCGTCCTTGGCAGGCAGTATTTTTGCGAGGAACAAAATCATAAACTCGATTAAGAACAAAATTTAAAAAACCTGCTATAATCTGCTCAATAGGCGTATGAACCAAGTAATTTCCCCAGAAAATGCCCAACAAATTATTAACGACCTTCATAAAAACGAGAAAACAGTAGTAATTACCGGAGGTTGTTTTGATATTTTGCATCCTGGACATTTTGCCCTTTTTGAAAACGCAAAAAAAGCAGGAGATACATTATTTGTATTATTGGAAAGCGACGAAAAATTAACCCAGATTAAAGGTGCCAGCAGGCCTATTCATTCGCAAGAAGAAAGAGCAACAATGCTTAAAGCAATTAAATATATAGACTACATTATTCCCCTTCCCCTTTTTACTAAAAATGAACAATATGATGATTTGTTACAAATGTTACATCCAGATATTATTGCAACAACAGAGAATGACACAAATTTAAAACATAAACAAAGACAGGCAGCACTTATTCACGCAAAAGTAATAGAAGTCACAAAATATATTCCCCATAAATCAACCAGCAATTTAGCCAATATTTTGTCTAAAGAAAACTAACTATGAAAAAAATGTTTTTAGTTTTTGGACTCCTTATTGCCATAATTATTTTTGTTTTTGTTACGCAAAACGGCAGATTTTCTAATCTTTTTGCATTTCCAACCAGCCATCAATCAACAATTACCATAGATAATCAGACATTTAGCGTTCTGGTTGCAAAAACCGAAAAAGAAAAAGAAATTGGTCTCTCAAGCCGCACAGGGTTACCCGACAATATGGGTATGGTTTTCCCGTTTGATACACCAGGTTTTTATGCTTTTTGGATGAAAAACATGAAGTTCCCATTAGATATTATTTACATTCACGGGAATAAAATTGTCACCATTATTAACAATCTTCCAAATCCAACCCCCCAAAACGACACCTGGCAAATTGTTAAACCGACAGAAGCCGCTGACTTAGTTTTAGAAATTAATGCAGGACTTTCTAAAAAATATAACTTCCAGGTCTCAGACATGGTAAAATTATCCCTATGAGAATTTTAGGTCTAGAAACATCCTGCGATGAAACATCCGCAGCAGTTATAGAATCAAACGAGGCAAAAGAGCTTACCCTTTTGTCTAACGTTGTTGCATCATCTATGCAGCTGCATAGTAAAACAGGCGGTATTATTCCAGAAGTTGCAGCACGAGAGCAAATTAAATACATGCTTCCGGTTATAAATGAAGCATTACGCAAAGCTAATCTAAATCCACAAGCTCCCGAGATTGATGCAATTGCAGTAACCGTTGGCCCAGGATTAATTGGCTCACTTTTAGTTGGAGTAGAAACAGCAAAAACCCTTGGTCTTGTCTGGAACAAACCAATAATTCCTGTAAATCATTTATTTGGTCATATCTATGCCAATTGGATAGAAAATAATAACATCCAACTTCCCTGTTTGGCTGTTATTATTTCTGGTGGCCACACAGACTTAGTTATTATTAAAAATCACCAAGATGTTACCTGGATTGCAGGAACCCGTGATGATGCAGCCGGTGAAGCATTTGATAAAATTGGCAGACTTCTCCATTTACCATATCCTGCAGGACCAACCATAGAAAAATTAGCAAAGATGGGCAATCCAAAAGCATACACCTTTCCAAGACCGCTTTTACATGAAAAAACCTTTGATTTTTCTTTCTCTGGTCTTAAAACAGCAGTACTGCGCGAAGTGCAAAAACTGGAAAAAGAGAATACAACATTGTCAGAGCAAACAGTTAAAGATTTAGCTAGGGCAACTCAAGACGCAATTGTAGATGTAGTTGTACAAAAAACCCTAAAAGCAGCAGAAGAATACAATGTTTCCTCAATTGTTTTGTCTGGGGGTGTTGCAGCAAACCAAACCTTAAAAGAGACATTTGAAAAGAAAATCCAAGAAAAACAGCTTCCATTTGCGTTTTATGTCCCTGCAAAAAATCTTTGTACAGACAATGGTGCAATGATTGCTGCTGCAGCAGTTTTTAATCCACAGCAAGAATCTTGGGAAAACATTACTGCAAATCCTGAGTTATACTTTGATTAATATGTTTACAAAATACAGAATTTTAATCTATTCAGAAAATCCCGACAAGTTGCTTCCCTTTTATACAAATGTTTTGGGCTTTACACTTTTAAATAAACTTGACTATCCAGACGACTACGGATATATGCTCCAAGTGGTGGGTGATTCGTATGTCTGGCTTGGCAAACATTCAGCAATTACAGGAAAAGCAAAAGAAAGTTTTAGGCATTTGTTTAATTTGTATCCAGAAGAAGGTGTAGCCTTTTGGTACAACAAAATTAAAGACAATCCACAAGTAACAATAGTTGCAAAGCCATTTGAAGCACCATTTTCTACAAAAGAAAATCCAGTATTTTTTTGCACTTTTTTAGATCCAGAGGGCAATTGCTGGCAATTTGTTGGCAAAGAGTAAATTTGCCAAAGTTTTTTAAAAGTGGTATAGTCCTGCCATACTCCCTATGGAACACAATTTTGCTGTTGATCAGTCTATTACCGATGTTATTAACCTACTTTCTGACATTGTCGTATTTAGCCAATTAGACTTTAACCAATTCTTAAAAAACTTTTTAAAAATCTTAGTTAAAATTGTCCCAGCCGATTCATGCTTAATTTACTTTTACGACCCTCACACGCACCAGCTAACCCTTGTTGGTTCTAAAAAACCACACGAAAACATGGAAAACATTTTTATGCGAGAAGGTGAAGGTATTACCGGTTGGGTTGCACAACACCAAAAAACAGTGGCCATTGGTGAAAAAGCATATTTAGACGAACGGTTTAAAGCATTTAAACAACTCCCAGAAGACAAATTTGAAAGCTTTTTATCTATACCTATTCTTAGCCAAACAGGAACAATTGGCGTTGTAAATATTCAAAACCGTCAGCCATACACTTTTTCTAAAGAACAAATTAAAACCATAGAATCTTTGGTAAAAATTATTGCTTCAGCTTTTGCCAAAACAGTATGGGAGAGAAAGGTAAGTAAATTAGAAAACCAGTTAGAAGAAAGAAAAGTTATAGAAAAAGCAAAGGGAATATTAATGAAAGAAAAAAACATGTCGGAGCAAGAGGCATTTGCCTTTATTCGAAAAGAAGCAATGAATAAAAGAAAATCCATGAAAGAAATTGCTGATGCAATTTTACTTATTTGGTAGCTTCATACTTTTTTATTACACTTCTCTTAGCAACCACAAATAATCTAAACGCATAGGGGGTGATGGATAAACCTCACAAATTATAACTTTAGGCAACAGGCGAAAACACGTGGTGCAAACCATCTGTTTTTTGTTTTATGCAGTTAGTCCTAATTTTTTCTTGCCAGAGGTCCTCTCCAAATAATAAATCAGATTTTGTATCTATCTTCTTGATCTACATTAAGTATTCTTCCAAATGCTTTATAACTGCTTTAATTAATTCTAAAATTTTTTTATTAATATTCTCTACATTGTTGAGATTATGTTTGTCCATATTAGTAGATAATTATACACCATTCGTAAAGCTAATCAGA
>JAKAEF010000051.1 GCA_021820025.1 bacterium
ATTCAGTGGCTGGAGAAGTTGTTTTTGCAACCGGAATGACAGGGTATCCACAAGCATTTACCGATCCATCTTTTGCCGGACAAATTTTGGTATTAACATATCCGTTAATTGGCAACTATGGTGTACAAAATGCAAAATTATGGGAATCTTCAAAAATGAAAATATCTGGCCTGATAGTCTCTGACTATATTAATACACCATCTCATTATGAAAGCGTTATGAGTCTCTCTTCCTGGATGCAAAAACAAAAAGTTCCGGGACTGGTTATTAAAGATACTAGACTGTTGGCACAATATTTGCGAGACAATGGTTCTACACTTGGAAAAATTATTATAGATAAAGATGTACCATTTTATGACCCAAATAAAGTAAATTTGGTTGCACAGGTTAGTCCTAAAGAAGTAAAAATAGAAGGAAAAGGACCAAAAACAATTGTACTCATTGATTGCGGTGCAAAAAACAGAATTGCACAAAATTTTGTAAAAAGGGGCATAAAAGTAATAACAGTTCCATGGAATTATGATGTATTCAATTCAAAGTTAAAATTTGACGCTTTGTTTATTTCTAATGGACCTGGCGACCCAAAAATGGCAGATAAAACAATAGAAACTGTTAAAAGATCTTTGGCAAATAAAATCCCAACTTTAGGAATTTGTCTTGGAAATCAAATTTTGGCATTAGCTGCAGGAGGAGACACTTATAAATTAAAATTTGGACATAGAAGTCAAAACCAACCATGTCTTCTTGAGGGAACCAGCAGATGCTATATAACAACACAAAATCATGGGTTTGCAGTTGGCAGAATTCCGGAAGGATTTAAACCATGGTTTGTTAATGCAAATGATAAAAGCAATGAAGGCATTATTCATGAATCATTACCATTTATGTCTGTGCAATTTCATCCGGAAAGTACACCGGGTCCATTAGATACTGATTGGATTTTTGATTATTTTGTAGAAAAAATATGAAACCAAAAAAAGTTGTATTACTAGGTAGCGGAGCATTAAAAATTGGAGAAGCTGGAGAATTTGATTACTCTGGATCTCAAGCTATAAAAGCCTTAAAAGAAGAGGGAGTTGAAGTCGTTTTAATTAATCCAAACATTGCAACTATTCAAACCTCTAAAGAAATGGCAGATAGAGTCTATTTCTTGCCAGTTACTCCATATTTTGTAGAAAAAGTTATAGAAAAAGAAAAACCAGACGGATTATTACTTTCTTTCGGAGGGCAAACAGCACTTAATTGCGGATTGGCATTAAATAAATCAGGATTTTTGGCAAAGCATAATGTAAAAGTTTTTGGAACTCCCGTGAAGGCAATAGAATTAACCGAAGATCGACAAGAATTTGCCGAGCATTTAGCAAAAATCAATATTCCAACTCCAGTAAGCCACGCAGCAGAAAGTCTTCAAGAAGCACAAGAAATAGCAAACAAATTAGGATACCCAGTAATGCTACGAGCAGGATTTACCTTAGGAGGGCAGGGAAGTGGTGTTGCAAGAAATGAAAAGCAGTTACTGGAGATTGTAACAAAAGCATTTTCTTTTTCTCCTCAAGTATTGGTAGAAAAATATTTACATCATTATAAAGAAATAGAATACGAAGTTGTTAGAGACAAAGATGACAATTGTATTACTGTTTGTAACATGGAAAATATGGATCCACTTGGAATTCATACCGGTGAATCAATTGTTGTTGCACCATCTCAAACATTAACAAATGATGAATATCATCTTTTAAGAAAAGCATCAATCGATATTGTCAGAAGTTTAGGGATTGTTGGAGAATGTAATGTACAATTTGCCTTAAATCCTAAAAAATGGGAATTTTATGTTATTGAGGTTAATGCCAGACTTTCTAGAAGTTCTGCTTTGGCTTCTAAAGCAACCGGATATCCATTAGCATACATTGCTGCAAAATTGGGACTTGGATACAACTTAACGCAATTGCAAAACAAAGTAACAGGTATTACTCAAGCATGTTTTGAACCGGCACTTGATTATGTTGTTGTTAAAATCCCACGATGGGATTTGCAAAAGTTTAAAGGTGCAGATCAAAAATTAGGAAGCGGTATGAAATCTGTTGGAGAAGTTATGGGAATTGGTCGAACCTTTGAGGAAGCATACCAAAAAGCAATTAGAATGTTAGATTTAGACTACGAAGGTGCAACTTCAGAAAAATTATTTACCAAAGAAACAAATATTGAAGACAGCTTAAGTATTCCAACACCAAAACGCAGATTTGCTCTTGCCTGGGCAATGAAAAAGAGAATGTCTCTAAAAAAGATTTATCACTTAACTGGAATTGATCCATGGTTTTTATATAGAGTTAAAAATATTGTTACAGAAGAAGAAAATTTACGAAAAACAAAAAAATTAAACAAAGACATTCTCTGGAAATTAAAACAATTAGGCTTTTCAGATAAACGAATTGGGGAATTAATTGGTAAAACTGGCCTTGAAGTAAGGGCAATAAGAAAAAAATACAACGTTTTGCCTTCTGTTTTACAAATAGATACATTAGCTGCAGAATTCCCTGCAAAAACTAATTATCTATACATGACCTATAATGCAAATCACAATGACGTTACCAATACAGGAAAAAGCGGCGTTATTGTGTTAGGCTCTGGACCATATAGAATAGGGTCTTCTGTTGAATTTGACTGGTGTAGTGTTAATACTGTTTTTGGACTTAAAGAACATGGCAAAAAATCAATAATCATTAACTGCAACCCCGAAACTGTATCCACAGATTACGACATTTCAGACAGATTATATTTTGAAGAATTAACTTTTGAAAGAATTGCAGATATATATGAATTTGAGAATCCATTGGGAATTATAGTCTCCGTTGGCGGTCAAACTCCAAACAATAGAGCACAATCACTATTTAAATATGGAGCAAATATTTTAGGGACCAGCCCTCATGACATAGACAGGGCAGAGGACAGAAGTAAATTTTCCGCACTTTTGGATACATTAGAAATTAAACAGCCTGCATGGAAAGCATTTTCTACCATGGAAGACGCCGAAGCATTTGCAGAAAAAGTCGGATATCCGGTTTTAATTCGACCATCGTATGTCTTATCTGGAAGTGCCATGAATCTTTGCTTTAATAAAAAGGATCTTGAACAATATATTAGCGAAGCAACAAAGCTCTCTTCTGAATATCCAGTTACCGTTTCAAAATTCTTTAACAGTGCCAAAGAAATAGAATTAGATGCTGTTGCACAAGACGGAAACATAAAAGCATTTGTCATTTCAGAACATGTAGAAAACGCAGGAGTTCATTCAGGAGACGCAACTATTGTTTTACCAACACAAGGAGTAAATAACGAAACAAAAGACAAAATGATAGTAGCTGCAACCAAACTTTCAAAAGCTTTAAATATAACCGGTCCATTTAATATTCAGTTCTTAGCAAAAGATAATGAGGTCTATATTATTGAAATTAATCTAAGAGCTTCCAGAACCTTTCCATTTATTACAAAAGTAACTGGAGTTAACATGATTAAACTGTTTGTTGATAGTTTATTTAAGAAAAATATTCCTGCAGTTACCATACCAAATCCAAAATTTGTAGCAGTTAAAGTTGCACAATTCTCTTTTGCTCGTCTTACAGGCGCACATCCAACCTTGGGGGTAGAAATGGCTTCAACAGGAGAAGTTGCCTGCTTTGGAGAGACACTTGAAGAAGCATATCTGAAAGGTATTTTAGCAACAGGTGGAAAAATTCCACAAAAAGGAGTTTTTGTTAGCCTTGGGGGAGATGAAAAGAAAAAAGACTTTGTAGACAGTGCTAAGTTATTAGAAAAATTGAATATCCCAATATTTGCAACAGAAAAAACAGCAGAATTACTAAGAAGCAAAGGTCTAAAAGTAACATTACTTCACAAAATTTATGAACACGAAAGCCCAAGCATTATTGATTCTTTTAAGAAAAAACAAGTGGATTTAGTAATTAATGTTGTGCAAAAAGAAATGAAAAAAGATTTAGAAGATGCAAATGCAATAAGACGTGTTGCTGTAGATAACAACATTCTTATTTTAACCAAACTTTCTGTTAGTAAATTATTCTTAAAAGCACTTGTAGAAAAAGGATTACAAAGCTTAGCAATAAAAGCATGGGACGAGTATACAGACAATAAATACAACCCTTCTGCTAGCTTCACTTTTTGTTATAATAAAAAAAATGCGAAAACTTCTTGCAGGTCTTTTTATTTTTCTTCTTCTTTTTGCAGGCATTATTTGGTATGCAGATGCTTCTAATCCATATGGAAAATTTTCGTTTGTTGCAGCTCCTTTTAAGACAACTTTGGATGCAAAAGGGAACATACAGCTTACACAAAAATCTTCTGTTACTTTTTATGCATTACCTAGCTGGCTGGCAATAACGATTGATCAACTACAAGAATTCGGAAGAATTCTTCCGGGAAGATTTTTTCAAGAAAAGCCTCTTGGCGGAAATGTTTCTCAAATTATTAACCAAATTCATAACAGCCGCTTTGATCCAACAAAACCGTATATAATTTCTGCCAGTCATTTTGGAGAGTTATATGTGAGAAATTTTGGCATTTTTTATTCTGCGCTCTTAGACCCTAGAATAGGTTATTCAGAAAAAGATTGGATAAATAGAGAAAGAGTAGGACTACAAACAGTAGCTCTTGATTTAGAACTGTTAAAACAGTCTGGAAAAGAATATACAACCTTTACGCCAATTACACCTCATGGGTATGTCGGTGTAAATATTTATCAACAACCCTCAGATTCTCTGTTTGCACTCTTATGGACATTGCATAGTTTAACAGAACCAAATTTTATTACTTCAATTTTTCCAGGAGGAGAAGTGCAATACAAATTACAGACTATTGATTCAGGCAAAAAACTAATTTCTAACTATAACAAAAGCCTTACTTCTGGAGTAAATCAATATCTTTCAGAAGTTATTGACCCAAAAACAGGACTTATTAAAAAAGATATTTTATTGTCTAGTGCACGAGATCAAATTAAACGCCAAAGCAGTTTTTATGACAATGTTATTGCCTGGAGTACAGCAAAACTTGCAACAAGTCTTGGAATTTCAATTACATGTCCTACAGTTTCACAAACAAATAATTCTTGTGACTTTGATAAATGGAAACAGAATATAATTGCAGCATTTTGGGATAAAAATGCAGGCATATTTTTAGACGATCTTTCAGAAGAGTCTATAGATAATCACATATATTCAGGTGATGCATTTATTGTTACTTCAACACAATTCTTAGATCTTACGAACCCAAAAGAGCGAGAGATGTTAGTAAAAGAAATAGGGTATGTACAAAATCACAATTTAGACAAGCCTTTCCCGCTTTTTTATGCAACAGAAGACCAGCCAAATAAGCTCTATTTCTTTAACAAATATTTTGCTACATCATACATGGGACAAAGCATTTGGAGCCATTGGGGAATTGAGTATATTAAAGCATTGGTGTTATTAAGTTCTTATAATCCGCAATATCTTACAAATGCCCAGAATAACTTACAAAAATATGCCCAAAATATCCAAAAATATGGAGGATATCCCGAATTATATGATAAATATGGTAAAATCTTTCAAACAAGCTTTTATAGAAGTCTTTTACATACAGGATGGGTAATAAACTATGAAGAGGCAGAAAATATGATAAAAGGAGAAAATAAATGAAAATATCTGCATGGGTAACTGTTTCTGATTTGGTACCAAGCAAACAAACAAGACTTGAAAAAGTTATAGATATTATTATGCCTGTAGAAAGGAAAAGAATGTACCAAAGTCAGACTCCAGAAAAAACATTTAGTCAACTGAAAAAAGCAGGAGTAACAGGGGTAGAGCTATTAATTCCAATTCTTACAACAGACAAAGAAGTCTTACTCGCAAAAAAAGTTTTAGAAAAATGTAATATGCCTGTTTTTAGTATTCATCAGTCATTAACAAGCTTCTCATCTATTGCATTCGCAGAGATAGAACGCTTGTGTAAAATAGCAAATATCTTTGGGGCAAAAGTTGTTGTTCTGCATTCAGGAGCGCTAAATACAAAATTATTTAAAGAAGAGGTAATAAAAAAGCTACATGATCTTCAAAAAAAATACGTAATTACGTTTGGAATAGAAAATATGCCAAAAACACCATTTAATATACGAAAAAAATTCTGCTGGAAAGCCAAACCATTTAGTAATATTATCTCAAAAAATAATCTGCATATAACATTAGATACAACACATCTTGCACAGGTTGGAGAAGACGTATGTGAATTTTATAAAGAAAATAAAGACAAAATAGTAAATATTCATTTAAGTAATTATAGAAAGCACTGGAAAAATAAAAAGCTTATGTTACAGAGTAAAACACATTTACCTTTAACAGAAGGGGAGTTGCCGTTACAAAAATTTTTTGAGCTTTTAAAAAAAGAGAGATACCAAGGCATTATTACCATGGAAATAAATAGTAATCTTGCAGGTCTTTGCCGTAGTGCGCAAATAATAAAAAATAGCCTTTTGTAGCCTTAAAACTTGCAATTTAAGATGTGTTTGCTATACTAAAATTACATGAATCCAATACTTTCTGCCCGTGATATAGACGGAAAATATCAGAAAAAAATCTTCTTAGAGGACTATTCCAAAAAACCTATTATTGAGGGGGTAAAAATTGTAGAACTGCGAAATATGGTCGGCGAAGATGGAGATTTTTCAGAGCTTATGCGCTTTACAGAAAATGGCGAATCCGAAGTATTTCCTGGATTTTTTGTTAGACAAATAAGTAGATCAAAAATGCTTCCAGGCAGCATAAAAGCATGGCATTTACACTTTGCTCAAGATGACATTTGGCATGTTCCGCCAAGTGACAAAATGCTTATTGGGTTGTTAGACGTACGAAAAGATTCTCCAACAAAACATGTTTCTATGAGGCTTGCATTAGGTGGGGGAAAGGCACATTTGGTTTTTATTCCAAAAGGAGTTGCCCATGGAGCAGCAAATATAAGCAAAAAAAATGCTTCAATAATTTATTTTGTAAACCAACAGTTTAACTTAGAAAATCCCGATGAACACCGTTTGCCCTGGGATACGTTGGGAGAAGAATTTTGGCAAGTAAAAAAAGGTTAGATTATGCTCAAACTTCCTGGACTTATAGATCCACATGTACACTTAAGAACTCCCGGACAAGAATATAAAGAAGATT
>JAKAEF010000052.1 GCA_021820025.1 bacterium
GTCCATCCTGGAGAAACATATCCTCTTGTTAGTCAAGTATCTGGTTGGTTTGAAATAAAATTATCAGATGGAAAGCTTGGGTGGATTAGTAGTTCTTACGCAAAAGAACAATAAGCATTATCCCTTAATAAAGTAAATAATTACAATGACCAAGATAATCCAGGTAATAACAGAGGTTAATAGTGGAATATCAGATAAAAAGACTTTTTCAGGACTTTCTCCTTCATGTTTCTCATATATATCTTGTAAGTATCGCATTAAACCATAAACAACGGGCAGAATGGTAATCATGAGCCATTTCCGCTGGAAATAGTAAGGAAGATAGTCCGGAAGCAAAACTCCAATTGAAATTTTAAATCCATGTGGATCTTCCAAAAAAGTGAAAAAAGAATAAAAAATGAGTGTTGAAGTGACAAACATAGAAGCATATACATCTAATAATCTTTCTGAATAATGAGAAAGAGTTTTTCGAGTAGCAGCAATTTGTTTGTCTGAAAATCCGGAAATAAGTGTTAATTCTGTTCTTCGTTTCCCTACAGCTAAGAAGAGAGAAAGGGCAACAGTAGTTAGTACAAGCCAAACAGAAATATGAAACCCACTTGCAATTTCTCCTGCATAAACCCGCAAAATATATCCTGCTGCTAAAGCTAAAATATCTAACACAGTAATATTTTTTATAACCATAGAGTAAGAAAGTTGTAATCCTAAGTAAACAAGAACCAATAAAAAGAAAGTTCCATTTACAAATAAACTTAAAATTAATGATCCAACACAAAGAGCAATAAAAATAAATAATGCATAAAAAATTGATAAGTCTCCGCTTGCTAATGGTCGGAAGCGTTTAAAGGGATGCATCCTATCTTTTTGGATATCAAAAATGTCATTAATAACATATACTGCTGATGATAGTCCACAAAAAACAACAAATGCTAAAATGACTCTTAAAAAAGGCAAAGGACTAAATAACTGACCGGTAAAAACAATTGCAGCAAAAACAGCAAAGTTTTTTATCCATTGTTTCGGTCTCATAAGTTTTAATGTTAAATAAGGTATTCTATTCATCTTTTTTATTTATTGTTCCATGCAAAAATAACAAAGCTCCTCCAATTACGACTACCAACATTATAATAGCAAATAATTTCCCTTTACTCGAGAGTGTTAATGCAATAGTCCCAAGAACTGCAGAGAAGGTCCAATAAACAAGAGCAACAGAGCGTTGACTAAAGCCAAGATTAAGAAGAATATGGTGTAAATGTTTTTTATCTCCCCAAAAAGGAGATTTTCCAGAAAGGATTCTTCTGAACAATGTAAATACGCCATCAATCAAAGGAACTCCCATTACTAAAATTGCTGTCGCCAATTTAACACTGGCAATAAGAGAAACACTTGCTAGAAGAAGGTAAATTGCTGTTGCTCCGTATCCTGGAAAAATTTTTGCAGGAGAAAAATTATACAATAAAAACCCCAGAGCAGCGCCAGTTATTAGAAAAGAAATATTTGCAGAGATATATGTTGATTGTTCTGCCAATGGAAATCGAAGAGATAATATTCCAATAATAAAAGCAGAAATAGCAACAACTCCAGGCATCTGTCCATCTACTCCTTTACTCCAATTAAGCATATTCATTACCCAAACAATCCAAAGAACGGCAAGTACTTGAGATAAAGAAATAGAAATTCCTAGAATGCTCACTTTAAATATATCTAAATGTAAAATTCCTCCAAGTGGATTTGTTACAAATGGGAAATTTACTCCTGCTGCAACTACGATAATCGCACATAAAAAATTCATACCAAACCGGAAATACCGTGAGAGATCATATCTGTCATCAAGCGTTCCTACAATAAGAGCAATAACTCCCGCAAGAAAAAGACCGATGGTTATTTTGGTAATAGGCAAAAAGAATAAACCTGTTAAAACAATTCCCAAAAACATGGGAATTCCTCCTCCTCTTGGAATCGGTTTTTTATGTAGCAGAGCAGGATGCTTATGAGTTTTTGGATCATCGATTAATTTAAATTTTTTAATAAATGGAATAGAAAGAGGGACTAATATCGCTGTTGTAAAAAACGCAATAACTAATGGTAATAAAATAATTTGTAATTGCATGTATTATTTAATTAAGTAAATTAACTGTATTATAAAAATTAAATACAAAATGCTGGCACCCAATGCAGATGCACATAAAATTCTAGATAAGAGAGGGATTTTCTCATAAATTTTTGCACTAATAACACTATTTGTACCAGTAATTGCGATACAAATAAGAAAAGGAAGAAAAATTTCAATTTTAGTTCCTACTCGGGCATAGCCCCAAGGTAATTTATTATAAATAGGTAAAAAGGGAGGAAGTTGGGTGAAAAAAATAACAGTAATAAGAAGTCCTAAAAAAATAAAAAGGAAACTAAGTAGTATTCCCCATTTTGTTATTTTATCTTCAATAATAAGTTTAAAAAATTTTCCCATATATTTGTGCATTATCTATAATAAATATCGGTTGATATCCTTTTAAACTAAATGGTATATCTGATTGGTTGGGAAGTATAATAACAAATCTGGGACGGGATTTCTCCAGCAAAGCTTTTGTATTATTAAAAATTTGAGAGGAAGATGTAATATGGTATGCCACAATATATTTTCCAATTGGGAGAGTATCTGTTAATTTATAAATTTGTCCACTGTTTCCCCATACGAAAAGCTGATCCGCTGGCTTTTTGTGAATATTTATAAAATCTGCAAGAGCATAATCCCGAGGTGTTACTCTATCGAAAAATGCAAAATATTGTTGTGTATTTTTTTGCCCTGTTATGTAGGATCCAAAATTAACATAATAGGTAAAAAAACTTTTTGGGATATTGTTATATAACTCAAATGTTATAAAGATAAAAGTAAAGATGAGGATAACAGCAGAAGCAATTAGTAACTTAAACTTTTTTACAATAAAGCAAAGACCAACAAAAAGACTAGCACTACTTAACAGAACCAGTACATAATGAGTATATGGTCTTTGAGAAAAATACGCGCTAAATAATGAAAAAGCGAGCCATAAAAGAATAAAAATACTTGTTGAAGATATTTTTATTCTTTTTAAAAAAAGAATAAAAGAAAATAAAACAAGAAAAAATAATTTAAGAATAAGAAAACCTTGTGGAATAATAAAACTATTTCCCCATCCGACATACCCTATATTGCTAAAAAACATAGATTGCAAAGCAATTTTCACTATACCGTTAAAGTAGAAAAATAATAACGTTGCTCCAAGTGGTATTGCAAAACTAATACTAAATAAAAGAAGGGGTAAGATCTGCTTAAAAATATTTTTAAGATTTTCATATTGTGTAAAGAAAATAAATAAGAAAAAAGCGCCAAAATCAAATACTGCAACAACCTTCAATAAAAATGACAGTCCCAACAATAATCCTGAAAGTAAAAGAAAAGACAATTTATTTTTTTCAAGATATTTCCAGACAAATAATGCAGCAATAAGTACAGGGAGAATCATAAAATTTTCTGCATTTGCAATATTTCCCTCTAAAAAAGGAGTTGCAAAAAGTAGTGCAAAAACAGTTGTTGTGATGTAGGTAACTTTTTGGTAATTTTTATAGTTTTTAAATATTCTTTTTGCAAGAAAGAAAAATACAAAAATACTTAGTAGTCCAAAAATCCAGGATAATAGCCGAGCACCTTGTTGATTGCCGTCTACTAAAGCATAAATTAAGTACAAAAGAGGAGGTTTATTATCCCAAATGCCGCTATAAAGCATCCTCCCATGTCGTAACCCATACCCTATGACCTCATAAATACCTTCATCTCCGTACCAATATGGTTCAAAAAAAGAGGGAAGTCTAAGAAGAGTAAAAATACAGGAGACAACAACTAAAAAAATAGTACTCTTATGGGCAGCAAGGGCAATAAGTTTTTTCATAGTTTCTCTGTTACTTTATATTCTATACGTTTTCCAAACATAAGTTGAGTATGAGAAATTAAAGCAGGTAATGCGCCTAAGAAAAATCCTACTATTGGAAGCAAAACGAATTCAAGTGGAAAAAAGAATTGTCTTGTTTTTGATATTTTACGTGTTTCTCTTCTATTTTTATAATCAATTACAATCATAGTAAGAGTAGCAAAAATACACATAGTTAAAATAAATCCTGCAAGCTGGGGGAGTTTGTACCCTAAATTTGTTCTAGCAAAAACTGGATTTACAAATGTAATAATGTTTGCTGCAACGGTAATAATAAACCAACTAACTGGCCAAAGGAAGTGATCTAATAATACGTGATAAAGCATAAGTGTTTTCCTAAAAAAAGGAACTCCGGGAACAGTAAACCACCATTTAATAAAGAGAGGGTCATCAGATACTCCCCAAGACCAACGCCGTTCTTGCTCGTATTTATTTTTAAGACTTTTCCAATAAGAAGATGATAAAGGAGCATCCATGGATGTTTTTAAAAACATTGGTACAACCCAAACAGCTCCTTTTAGAGCAAAAAATGCTTTAAAGAAAATTCTGTAATCTTCAGGGATAACATCAACATCCCAAAATCCAATTTCTGAGAGCATTTTAAACGAGAGAGAATAGGTTGAATTAGAAACAAGTCTATCCCCTTGAATCAAAAGAGCAGTTCTCCAAAGAGAACCAAAAAATGCCAATACTCTGACAGGTGCAGGAACATCCCAAAAATTATTATAATTTACATTAGCTGATTGCCAAAATTTATTGTGAGGTTTTTCATCAGACAAAAAACTATAAGAAAGATACGCAAAATATTGTTTATCAAAAATTGAATCTGCATCTACAGAAGAAATTGTTGCGTAATTAATATTAATTTTTTTGGTTTCGACTAACTTTTTATATGCTAGTTTAGCTCCATAACTTTCATTCGATGATTTTCCTTTTACTTCTCCTTTAATATCTGGGTGAAAAGAAGCAAAAATATCTCCAAAGACTGGTTTAAATTCTTTTATAAGCTGGGCTGATTTTTTCTTTGCTTCTTCTTCTCTTTCTTCCATTGCTAAGACAACATAGATTCTTTTAGTTGGAAATGTTTGTTTGGCTACTGTTGCAATTGTTGCTCGTAATTTTTCAACTTTTTCTTTGTAGTTTGGAATAACAACAATATGAGTATTTTCTTCAAAATGAGGAAGTTTTTTCGCTTTTTCTACCCAATGTTCTTTTTCTGCTTCCTGGATTTTTTTTGAGGCAATAAATGCCATAAAGGTTAAAGAAAAAGATTTATAAAACCAATAAATATCAAAAAAAAGAATAAAGTAAGCAAGAAATGTGGGGATAAGAAGAGCTCCCCAAATAGGAAATAAAATAAGTGTCCAAGAAATAAATCCAGGGAGAATTTCTAAAAATCTTCTTGTTTTAACAGGGTATCGTGTAAAAATCCATGCAAAAAATGATGTCATACAATGCCAAACAGTTTCTTAGCATTGGTTGTTGTGATTTCATTGATTTCGTCAAACGAAACACCTTTAACGCCTGCTAGAAACTTACCTACAATTATAACATGAGAAGGCATATTTCTGGTACCTCTAAAAGGTATCGGGGCTAAAAAGGGGCTATCTGTTTCGGTAACAATCCTATCCAAGGGTGTTGCCTTGGCTAATTCTTCAAGTCTCACAGTCTCCTTTGGAGCAAGTCCTGGATAGGTAATATTTCCATCAAAACCAATAGAAAATCCAAGGTCTAGTGCATCTTGTAAGACTTGCATATCTGCTGCAAAACAGTGAAACATGCCTGGATTGTCTCGTTTAAGTATGTTTTTATGATGTTTAAGAATTTCTATAACATCTTTACCTGCATGTCTATTATGAATTTGCAAAGGTAAATTGACCCTATGAGCAAGAGCAATCTGTGCTTCAAATATCTGTTTCTGAAGTACTGGGTCAACAATGCCATTAGATTGGTATGCATAATAATCCATACCAATCTCTCCAATAGCAACTACTTTTAATTCTTTTGCTAATTTTTCTAAATCACTTTCCCAAGAAGATGCAAGATCATGCTTGTCTGCATGGTGAGGATGAACTCCCACAATAGCATATAAATGTTTGTACTTCTGAGCAAGTTCAACAGCTTTTTGACTGGAATCCAACTTTGTTCCGACATTAATAACATTTGTTACTCCATCTTCTAATGCTTTTTGAATAACTTCGTCTACATCTTTTTCGTATGCATGAAAGTTTAAATGGCAATGAACGTCAATCATAAAATCATTATACCTTATTTGCAGATAAAGAAGGAAATTGCTAAATGATTTTTTATATTTTTACAATCTAACCTATTTTTAACTTGAATATTGCCACTCTTAAAAGAATAGTAGTTATCAAAAATTTTTATTTCTGAATTAGGAAAAGAGACAAAAAAAGTAACTATAGAAAAGATAACAATAAAGATAAGTGCTGCAATCTTCATAACAAAATAATAATAAAAGATAGGGTGAGTCAACTGAGAGTGTTTGTGAATCACTAGACAAGAATTTTAGTTAAAAGTTGGGGGTTTAATTGATATACTTTATCTTTAGAAATAATGAGTTTAATATTTGCATATTGAGAAACTTTTTTATTGACAATAAGTACTGTATCATAAACTTTTCTCCAATTGTTTTCTAACTCATGTTCTCCAAATTTTTCTAATAATTCATCTGTTTCCCAATGCTTTTTAGGAGCAGAAAAAAGTGAGACACAAAGAGTATATTGATTAGTTGCATAAGGAATTGCTATTTCAATATCGTCTATATAAATAGTACTGCTTGCCTTATTAAAGCTAATTTTTTTTATCTCTTCCTCCTTTAATCTATTTTCTCGTAAGTATTTATTTAAATATCTTCTGATAACCCAAAGTGCAAAAGTTGCAAAAACAACAGTAATAATAAAACCATAAATTAATTTAGATATTACGTAATTGACTAAAATATTATCAATAAAACTTATTGATTTTCCAACAACTAACACGCCAACAATATCATTATTGGAATCAGTGAGTGGAGTAGCATACACGATAAACTTTTCATGAGTTTTATTATCCTGAATTTGTTGGAAACCTGGGTTGTCAATTGCACTTCCTACATAACTGCTGTCAATAAAATTAGGAATTCTATCAATACTATTACTATTATTGCTTTTTGCCAAAATTTTATTATATTGATCAACAACCTGGTATGCTACATCGTAATTTA
>JAKAEF010000053.1 GCA_021820025.1 bacterium
TTTCTACAGTAGTAGGTATTATTGGAAATATTAAAATTGATCCAAGAAATTTTGAATACTTTGCAACATACTTTATTCCAGCAATTATTGTTGTTTTTGTAACTATTTATTTAGATGTTGTTATTAGTGTTATTATGAAATACACAAAAGGTATTCCTACAGTTTACAATTATTTACAAAAACAATATGAGCATTTGACCAATGATGGTAAATTTGTTGTCTTTTTCCATCATTTAAACAGATTGCACACAATTTTTGAATACATTGACAGAAATGAAGTTGGAAGAACAATTTATTTAGTACATTGCAACAATAATGAGCCAAAACAACCAAACAGAAATGTTAAAAAATTTGATGAGCTTAAAGATATTTTACCAATGTTAAAAAGAGCAGGTGTATTCCCAGAATTGAATATAATTCCAGTATTTGTTAATAAACCATTTGGACCAAAAGTAATTGATGAGGTTGCCAAAAAATATGGAATTAGAAAAAACAGAGTTCTTATTGGATCAATCCATGAAGAACACAAATTTGATTACGAAGAACTAGGTGGAGTAAGAATTATTTTCTAAATTTATCCTAAACTTTTTCGAAGTAATGCTGCTTGTTCAATAAGCTCCAGAAATGATAAATCTTTGTTTAAGGCTATAAAAATTTTTGAGGTAATTTTTTGGTGTTCCTTTTCCTCGCTTGATTTTGGTCCTAAAGATAATCCTAAATACTTTTCTATATAAGTGATATCTTTTTGAATATCTTCCCATGAAGAATTTTGTTTTGCTAATTTTGCAAGATTTTCTTTATTTAAAAATTTTCCTGCTCTTAGTAAATCTTCTTTTATATTTAAATAGTATTTTTCAATGATATCAAATTGTTTTAGAGCAATTGCTTTGTGAATACTTCTTCCTGTCCCGATAACTTCTGGTGGGATTCCAATGGAATACATAGCAGCCGTAAAACTAATAGCACGAGGAAGTTTAACTTTTCCAACTCCTCTTGAATAGCCAAATAAGCCTACATGTTGCACTCTTTCTCTTCTTCTTGGCATTTGGGAGGCAATAGTATTTATAAGTGGAGCGATATTTTCTATAGTCTTTCTATAATATTGTTCAAATATAGGAATAAGTTCTCGAATTGTTTTTTCTTCTTTGGCAGTTATAATAGTTGTTTTTAATGTTGGTAATAATTCTTCAAGTTGTGCAATTGCTTTAATGACTGTTTCTTTTGCAAAATCATATCTAAAAGCGCTTTGAATTGTTGTTGTTCTAATTCCTTTATATTCATTAGCAAATTGAGAAACAGTTAGAGGAGTGAGTCCTCCTCTAAATGGAAGTGCTGCAGCACCAATAATTGGATACATAGGAATTCCTGTCTTTTCTGCCAATTTACTAAAATGAGATAACGCAATTTTTATTGCAAGAACTGTTGGAATAAGTCCGCTGTTTAATGCTGGATCAGATCTGGCAACATAGGGTCTCATATAAGGAGGAAGTTTTTTAAATTTTGCTTTATACAAAGATAAATATTTTTCTAAAATTTTATCTGCATCCATAATAACTTGTACTTGTTCGAAAAGAGGAATAATGCGTAAATTTGTAAGGATATTCTCCAACTTAAATAATGGATGTTTTAGCGAATGCATTTGTTCAAAAGCGACTTGTAGTTCAAAAATTTCTTCTGGAGTTTCTGTCATTGGATTAATAACTTCAAACAATGGAGGGCTAGGTAATTTAAAGTGTTTAGCAACAGATGCCGCACTGGCTAAGTTCATGTATGCTCGTCCTAATCTAAATTCTGTTTCCACCTTAGGATTTGGAAGTCGATATGTTAAAAATCGCTCCTGCCCTAATGGATTTTGTTTAAAAAAATCAAAATGATTTGCAAAAAAACGCTCCAATACAGATTCATCAACCAACTTTCCTTCCCAGTCCCATTTATATTCTGTAATGCCTAATTCTGAAAAAGAATTAAAAGCTTCCTCAGATTCAAGAGAAGTTCCAATAAAAGGTTTTGTATGCCAATAGGGAATATTTGCGTGATCTGGATGCTGAGTAGCCATAGTGGCTGGTATTTTTCTTTTTGATGAAGTCATAAAAAAATCCCTTACAAAATTAATTTGTAAGGGCTCAGAAGTTTTCTGGGCGGTGCCACCTTACTTTATACTTATTTTTTGCTTTTTCGGGCAAACCGGAGGAATCTACTCTCTTATCGATTTCTTTCCTCAGCTTCGCTGTGTCTGCAGCATCAACGCTTCTGTATTATTATACAGAAAATATATTAGTTAGCAAGTATGTGTTTTGAGCTTGCTTGACAAATTTTTATAAAAAATATAATCTAAATTAAGATATGAAATTTATTTTTTCTCAGTTTTTAACTTCACTATTTCCATCAAAAACTGCCTTTGCACACTGTGATGTTCCATGCGGCATTTATGATCCAAAACCAGCGCAGATTGCTGCAGCGACTGTTTTTAAAATGGTAACCTTAATTGATGATATTCCACAAGGCAGTACATCAGTTGAAGATAGAAATAAATTTGTTCGTTGTGTCTTAACAAAGGAAGAACATGCAAGGAAATGTAAAGAAGAGATTCTTATTCTTTGGACAGATTATTTTAAACCAGAGCATGTAGAAAATTTCCCAAATTTACATGATGTTATTTGGAAAACAACAAAATTATGCTCTCAAAATAAACAACATGTTTCAAAAGAAATGGCACAACAATTAGTGGATGCTGTAAATGAAGTTGCAGATATTTTTAATCAAACAAAAGCTGCAAAATAATTGTGTTTTCTTCTTTCTTTTTTTTTGTTTTTCCAATAGTATCTATAACCGTTTCTGGGGAGAGTATGTTGCCAACATATAAAAATGGTAAGAAACTTTTGATTAAAAAAAAGTGGTTTTTTTGTACCCTTAACAAAGGAGACATTGTTGTTTTTTATCATCCCCAAAATAAAAAAATACTTATAAAAAGAATTTTAGAAAAAAATAATAATGAATTTATTTTAATTGGAGATAATATATCTAAAAGCACTGATAGCAGAACTTTTGGATCTGTTTGTAAAAAAAATATTATTGGAAAAGTAATTTATTAAAATTCCTCTTACGCAAAATATAAAAATATGCTATTGTACGCATATGATTTTTTGGATCATTAATATTGCAATATTACTTGTTATTATTTTACTTCTTTTAGTTATTTCCATGACTTGGCCGCCCGATAGTCCTTGGGCTCCTTTTTGGACAACAAAACCAAATATTGCCCGAGCTATGTGTAAAATGGCTAAGGTGAATCAGAGGACGGTTGTCTATGAATTAGGTTGTGGTACAGCAACTGCATTAACAATTGCTGCAAAAGAATTTAAAGCACCTGGTGTTGGCATAGAAATAGATCCACTTCGTTTTTTTAACGCATGGATTAATGTAAATGTTAGGTTTAAAGTAGGCGATAGAGTAACATTAGTTAGAGATAATTTTTTTAATATTCCACTTAACCAAGCAGATATATTTTTTATTTATCTTATTCCAAATGCTCTAAAACGATTAACTCCAAAATTCTTAAAAGAAGTTAAAAAGAACGCAATCTTTGTAAGCTATGTGTATCCATTTCCGGTAGAATTATTTAGAGGAAGATTGCAATTACTAAAGCATGATAAAAAGAATAGATTATATATGTATAAACTAGTTTCTTCTCGTGGCAAGAAGTAAATATCTAAATGTATCTGCAATTTTATAAAGAGTGTATAAAACTGGATTAATTACTAAATCAAAACTTCCAACAAATTCAATTAGTGTAGGGCCATATCCTGATTTAAATCTATGAAACCCAAACCAGGGATCTTTTGGATTTGGATTTTCTCCTAAACTTCCCCACATGTCAAACAATTTTAGTTTTTGTTTTTTACCAAATTTAATTGCTTCCCACATCATTAAATTACTTGCCATAACTTCACGATGCATACTGCTTGAAGCACCATATGGGTAATAGAGCATGTCTTTAAATGTAAATAAAATCCATGTTGTTAATGGAATATTATTAAATCGTGCAACAAATAAATGTGCTTGCAGTTGGCTTTTTGTATTACGTAGCGTTTCCCACATGATAGTGTGATATTTTGGAGTATGTGCGTAAAATCCTTGTCTATTTGTTGTTTCCATTGTAAGTGTTAAATAACTATCAAATGCTTCCTTTGAATTCTCTTCTTTTACTTCTACGTTATGTTTTTGTGCAACTTTAATGTTATACCGGGTTTTTGAATGCATTTGTTTTAGTAATTCTTCTTCTGACCTTGTTAAATCTAATTGGAATGTATATTTTGTAAATAACGGATGAGCAGAATCAATAAGTCCTAAGTTTATAAATTCCTTTTTTGAAACATCTTCAATTTTTATATTTGGTTCAAGTTGAATAAAAATACATTTTTCGATTTTTGCAATTTTTTTTAATTCTTCAAGCATTTCTTTTGTTGGCATAGTTCCTTTTGGTAAATATCCAATGGTAACGGATGTATGAGGAATTGGATGAATGGTTAATTGAAAAGCGGAGATTAGTTTTTTATTCTCAAAAAAACCTTTTCTAATAACTTTGATACCCGTTTTTTTCCTAAATTCTCCCCATTCAAAAGATTGTAATGGGTGGGTAACAACAGCATTAAATGCTTTTGCTTGATCAGGTAAAATGTCGGCAACAATCATAAGTATTCTGGGGCATCATCTTCAAAATCTGACCCCCCTGTAAGACTATTTTGCAGCACTTCTTCTGGTAATTCAAGTAAAAACCTAGAAATAATGCTACTTGTCCTCTGTCCAAAAAAAAGACGCCTTTTTGCATACGACATAAATAGTTTTTTCTTGGCTCTGGTCATTCCAACATAAGCCAAACGTCTTTCTTCTTCTAATTCATTCCTGTCCATTAAAGATCTGCTGTGAGGAAATAATCCTTCTTCCATACCAACCATAAAAACAATCGGGAATTCCAAACCTTTTGCAGCATGAAGAGTCATAAAAGTAACTGCATTTTTTTCATCGGTATCTATCGTTTTATCTGGCATTGATTCTTGTTCAACTAGAGAGACATTTTCTAAAAATTGCGTTAATTCAGGGAATGATAGTGCAACGGATCTAAGTTCTTTAATATTTTCAAGTCGTGCTGCATCTTCCTCATCTTTATCATCATATAAATCCAAATATCCGGTTGCAGACATGACATTATCCATAAGTTCAATAGTTGATTGTTTAAATTCTGGAGAAACAGTTTCTAAAAATGCTAAAAACTTCTCATATCGTCCTTTTCCTAATTTTTCTATTCTTTTTTTCGCAATTGAATCTTTAGAATTTGCAATTAAACGCAAGTAAGACAGTACATCTTTAATTTCCTTTCTTTCATAAAATTTTGTTCCACCAACTAAAATATATGGAATTCCATGATGTAAAAAAACTTCTTCCAACACACGGGACTGTGCATTTGTTCTATATAACACAGCAATATCTTTTAGATTTGCCTCTCCATAATTTCTGATATAGTTAATAATATAATTTGCTTCGTCTTGTTCATTTCTTGCCTCATAAATGGTTACGTCTTCACCATGAGAATTTTCTGTCCATAATTCTAAAACAGGATGAGAGCTGTTTCTTTTAATAACAGCAGATGCAGCATCTAAAATTTTTTGTGTAGATCTATAATTTTGAGCAAGTTCAAATGTTTGAACATTTTTAAAATCAACCTGAAATTTTGATAAATTTTTAAAATCTGCTCCCCGCCAAGAATAAATACTTTGAGAAAAATCTCCCACCACACAAATATTTTGCCAATGTTGAGCAAGTAATTTGGTTAAAACATATTGTGCTCTGTTAGTATCTTGATATTCATCAACCAAGATATATTGGAATTTTTTTTGATATTTTTCTAAAATTTCAGGATTTTTTTGGAAGAGCAGTGTCGCTTGTAAAATAAGGTCATCAAAATCAACAGCATTGTTTTCTTTTAAAATTTTTTGATACAAACTGTATACTGCACTGACAACTTCTTGAAAATGTCCTTTTGCATAAGAACTATATTCACTGGAAGTTAAAAGCTCATTTTTTGCTTGTGATATTGTGCCAAGTATTGCGGCAGGTTTATATTCTTTTGGGGAAATAGAAAGAGTAGTCATTGCTTCTTTAATTGCATCTAATTGATCCTGTGTGTCATAAATAACATAGCTTTGAGAAAGGCCAATAAATTTGCCCTCACTTCGGAGTATTTTGCTACAAAGAGAATGAAAGGTCGCAATAAGAGGTTTCGCTCTATTTGGTAAGAATTTTTCAATTCGTTCTTTCATTTCGTTTGCAGCTTTATTCGTAAAAGTTACCATAAGAATATTCTCTGGCTGAATATTTTTTTCAAGCATTAAATAAATAACTTTATAGGTGAGTACGCGAGTTTTACCAGAGCCAGCTCCTGCCAAAATAATCATTGGACCATCCGTTTGTAAAACGGCTTTTTGCTGATCTGGGTTTAACTGCTTGAGAAGAGTATCTATCATAGGTATAATAATAGTGGTTATCGTATTGTATCATAATGAAGAAGCTCTATATTATAGCTAATTGGAAGTCTTACAAAACCGCACAAGAAGCAAAAGAGTGGCTCAGTGAGGCTCAAAATATGCTAGAAGAGAAGCCTTTAGGTGAGGAAAAAGTACTTATTCTCTGTGCACCTTTTACACTTTTACCTTTAGTATCTCAATTTAAAGCAGAAAAAAATCTCCCAATACAAATTGGAGTACAAGATATTTCTCCTTTTAGTATGGGAGCTTATACTGGAGAAGTTAATGCAATCCAGGCAAAAGAATTTGCAAATTTTGCTTTAATTGGACATTCTGAAAGACGAAAATACTTTAATGAGTCCGATGAGATGTTAGCAAAAAAAGTTGAACAATCTCTTTCTTCAAATATTACTCCTATACTTTGTGTAACTGAAAAATCTACACCAATTCCCAATACTGTTATTGTTGCAGGATATGAGCCGGTTGCTGCGATAGGAAGCGGTCAGCCAGATACCCCGGAAAATGCGAATGAAGTTGCGTTGTATATAAAAAATAATAATTCTCATGTCCAACATGTTTTGTATGGTGGTAGTGTAGTGCCAGAAAATGTTGCTTCATTTACTCGCCAAGAAAATATAGAT